>JACFNL010000064.1 GCA_019454875.1 Candidatus Cloacimonadota bacterium
GGCGTTTCAGGCTTTTGACCTGAGACTTCCTTTCTGATCTTCTCAGCCACTCCCAGTCGCTTTTGGCTTCTGGTGTTTGGCTGTCTCGGAATCTCATTGATTCTTGAGAAGAGGCTATTCTGCCATACACTTGTATAAAGTGTCAAGAGGTATTTGAAATTATTTTTGTGTGCGAGACGGACCCTGGTTTTGTTCATAGCTTTCAATATCCAGTAAACTGAGGACCAAACCAGCCTGCAAAGTATACATATCAAATCTTGTACTTTGCTGCAGGGTTTATACTGCTTACCAGACCAATCTATAAGAAGCTGACCGCAGAAAAGGAACGAAACGAAAATTCAGTTCACCATGTGGCAGGAAAAACATAACCAACCCCACCTTTAAGAAACCAATAATTCAGAGAAACAGGTATTTATGCCGAGGATATTAAACAGATTGCATGACTCAAAACACGGACCCTGAATACATTGATCGATTGCCTGCCCTGATTCAAGTGTTTCAGTCCCTGGCAAATTTTAACAATCTTGAAGACCTTTTAAAGTTTGTAATTGGATCTGTTACCCGCCTCATTGATGCAGAACGCTCCTCCCTGTTTTTAGTAGATAATCAGAGTAATGAATTGTATTCAACCATTGCTGAAGGGACGGGAGGGCAGGAGATTCGCTTTCCTGTCGGAACAGGAATTGCCGGAAGTGTTGCCCAGAATAAAACCGCCATCCTGATCCCGGACGCATATTCTGATCCCCGTTTTAATCCAGCCTTTGATGTTAAAAGCGGATTTAGAACCCGTAACATACTGTGTATGCCCATGCAAAACATAGAGGGTAAAGTCATTGGGGTCATTCAGGTTTTGAACAAATACACCGGGGACTTTCTGGAATCGGATGAACTGATTTTAAGCTCCTTTTGTACCCATGCCGCTGTCTGTATTGAATCCACACTTCTTTTCTGTAAAATGGAGGAGATTGTATCCAGCCGTACCAGAGAACTAAGTCTAGCCCTTGAATCCAACCGCCTGATTTTAGAAAACATTGAGGATGGATTTTTAATCTGCGATCGCTTCGGAATCATTCAGGGTGGATACTCCAAATCCTGTGAATCCCATCTCAAACAATCTGATTTAACCAGCCAGAATCTCCTGAAAATGTCTTTTTTGCCCCTTAATCCGGCTGAAGGTGATTGCTTAAAAAACCTTTCCGAATGGATTCAATATGGTTTTGATAATCCAGAAATGGATCAATGGGAAGATTTATCCGGTATGCGGGTAAAGCTTAAGGGCTCCTGTTTACATCTTCGATTTCAACGCCTGTTTCAAGGTGCTCAGGTAACTTCTTTAATGGTCCTGATATCCGATATCTCTGAACAGATTCAGCTAGAAGAAGAAGTGGCCAGAAAAGAGATGGAATCACAGCAAACCCTCACTTCCATCACAAGCATGATTCAGCATGGAAAGTCTCAGTTTGAAGGATTTTTGGAACAAATCTCAAGTGGGCTGGAGGAAATTACCCTGCTTTTATCCCAGAATACAAATCTGGATATCGATTCCATTTTCCGAATCGCACACACTCTTAAGGGATTGAGTTTACAGTTTGGCATGGAGCATATTGCTTCAAGGCTGCATCAGGAAGAAGATAAACTTACAATCATGCGCAATCAGACAGATATCACCCCCGATGAATTACAATCTGTCCAAAACGGTGTGGATCACTTAAAACAACTGTCAGAAGCCGCACAGGGGGTTTTTGAAAAAGTGTTTTTAGGAATTGATAGCGATAAAATCAGTATTCCAAAGTCAGAGTGGAAGTCTTTGTTATCCCAATTACCCCCATCGGTATATGAACAGTTGGTCCGGTATCAGCCAAACACCATTCACTGGATTGTGAACCAGATAAAGTCAGACGCTTACAAAGTAGCTAAGACCCTTGGAAAACAGGTGCAGATTCACACAAAACTAATCCCGGTCGAGTTTTCAAAACAGGTGTCTGACAAACTTTTAAACTGCTTGATGCACCTTATGCGAAACGCTTTGGATCATGGAATGGAGCCCCCTCATGAAAGGGTTCAGTCAGGAAAACCAGAAACCGGAAACATCATCATTACGATGACTAGGGAAGACGAGTCCTTCCTCGTCAGCATTCGCGATGATGGATATGGTATTAATCTGGATAAAGTCCGCAAAAAGGCCAAACGAATCCATCCCTCCCCGGAGACACTTAGCCACTCTGAACTACAAAACCTGATCTTTGAGCCTGGGTTTTCTACCCAGGAGAAAACATCCATAGTGTCCGGCCGGGGAGTTGGACTGGACTTTGTTAAAGCGACTGTGCTTGCATGTGGAGGGGAAATCCGTGTGGAATCAAGCCCAGGAAATGGAACCTGTTTCTATCTTTTAATCCCAAAACATTACGAGCTACAGGATAAGGCTGAGCACCCTGGTTTATAACGGGCCCATTCTGGCCTTCTTTGGGAAAAAGCAGGATCTGGTGACTCAACATACGGATCTTTCAAAGCATCAAACAATTCCGAAATCCTTTTATATTCACCTGTGGATGCCAGATCGATTGCCTCCTGAACCAGATAATTGCGCAGTACAAAACCAGGATTGGATTTTAACATCAGCTCCCGACGATTTTTAGGCGAAACCCCCTCTTGCAGGGTTTTTTTCCTGTATTTTTCAATCCATCCCATCATCCGTTCCCGATAGGACTGTTGCTTAAATTTATCGTCATAATAAGCTGGTGAAAATGCGGACAGAAGTTCATCTTCCTTTATATCACCATGAACAGAAAAATCCGTTAAGCAGCGAAAAAACAGGGTAAAATCGGTCTCCACCGCAGCAAGAAGACTCAAAAGTTCCCTAAGCAAACTCTGGTCTTCCTCCCCATCTAACTGTAAGAACCCAAGTTTGTGGGCAAATGCCTGATGGTACCCCTGGTTGAATGTGGGGGTATATGTGGCTAAACCCTCTTCCAGAACTTTTTTATCAAGAACAGGCAAAAGTGAGGAAGCCAGACAGGTTAAGTTCCAGTAAGCAATTTCAGGCTGCTTCCCATAAGCATAACGACGGGTAGAAAAATCTGTAGTGTTAGGAGTCCAGGCAGGGTCAAAATCCTCCAGCCATCCATAAGGCCCATAATCCAGAGTCAGACCCAATGCTGACATATTGTCCGTGTTCATAACCCCATGTACAAAACCAACCCTCATCCAGTCCACCATCAGAAGGGCTGTGCGTTTACATATTTCCAAAAACCAGCGGGCATAGGCATCCTGACCCTTACCGAATTCAGGAAAATGATACGCAATAAGATAATCCAGCAGGTTAAGCAAAATAGCATTGTCCTGCCGATCTGCCAGAATTTCAAAACTCCCAAACCGCAAAAAACTGGGGGCTACCCTTGAGACAATCGCCCCTGGCTCAGGTTTCGCATTCCCATCGTAAAACATATCCCGCATCACCATTTCTTTTGTACCCACAAGACTTAAGGCCCTCGTAGTTGGTATCCCAAGATGGGCCATTGCCTCACTGCACAAGAACTCCCTAAGCGAGGAACGAAATACTGCCCGACCATCCCCTCTTCTTGAATAGGGGGTTTCACCCGATCCTTTTAACTGAATCTCAAACCTTGCTCCAGAATCATTTACAATATCCCCCAGCGTGATAGCCCTGCCATCTCCAAGCTGCCCAGCCCAATGTCCAAACTGATGACCACCATAACAGGCAGCAAATGGCTTCATGGACCCCGTCACAAGATTTCCTGCCATGATTTGAACAGAAGGATGATTTTTATCTGCCCGTGCTAGGCCCAATAATGAACCCACTTCATCTGAGTATTCCACCAGCTCAGGATCAGAAACTGGTTCAGGATCAACCAAAGAATAACAGGCCTTAAAGACAGTTCGTATATAGTTCTGCCTTATTGGGTCTCCTGGCAAATTATCCACAAAGGAATTTTGAAAATTTATAGAGTCAAGGTATGTATCCATAACCACGAAAATACCCGACAATCCATCAATTGAACAGTGTACAGCTACAAAAGATCTCAAATTGGACAAACTCGGGTGCTCCCAGGTTTATTTTGCCCCAATCAGTAGCATTAAGTATAAATTAGTTCTTGACTGAGAACGATTCCAACTATGTAATAAAATCAGTCATAAGTCGTGACTGAAAATAGAGAAATGGTCCACTTTTTGAAACAGCCCCGTGTTTGATTTAAGTTAAACACATTGTTGTTATTCACGCCACTTGCCCGAACTCAGCTTGATTGTCTGAACCAAGTCTGTACATTTCATCCGGGGTTCTTTTGCCCAAGGACTGGTGACCTCTCTGAAAGTTGTAGAACTCGCAATAGTCCCGAAGACCCTTTTCCAAGTCAAACTGACCATTAAATTCATGCAGAAAATACCACTCTGTTTTCAGACTTCTCCACAGTCTCTCAATCATGACATTATCCATCCAGCGACCCTGGCCATCCATACTGATTTTTATACCATTCTTTAGAAGAAGACCTGTGAATTCTTCGGCCGTAAACTGACACCCCTGGTCTGTGTTGAAAATCTCAGGAGCCGGGTAATTGCTCAAAGCCTCAGAAAGAGCATCAACACAGAACTTTGAATTCAGGCTGTTGGACACAGACCAGGAAAGAATTCTTCTGCTATACCAGTCCATGATACATACCAGATAGTAAAAGCCCTGTCTTGCTGGAAGATAGGTAATATCTGCGCACCAAACCTGATTCGGGCGACACACATCCAGTTTCCTGAGAAGATATGGATAAACCTTATGTTCCTTGTTGGGAATTGAGGTCCTACGCTTAGGATAAATGGCCTGAATCCCCATTGCCCTCATCACACTTCGGACCCTGCTACGGCCAACACAAACTCCTTGTCGGTTCAACTCCATCTGAATCCTGCGGGTTCCATAAAATGGGCATTTCAGATAGATTTCATCAATCATCCTGGAAAGCCGAAAATTCTCTAATTCCCGGGCCAACAAAGGCCTGTTCTTTTGCCTATACCAGGTCGAACGGCTTACCTCCAGCAATTCGCATTGTCTGGCAACTGGAACGGGTTCTTGTGGCTTGATCATTTCAAGCCTTTCACGCGTCTGGCCAGACGATCGGACGCGCCCTGCAAGAAATCCCGCTCTGCACTCAATACACCAATCTGTCGATGCAGCTCATTGATGACTCTTTCTGAATCTACTCCTGAGTCCTTCTTATTTTTCTTTTCAAACACCGTACTGGCTGAATCCAGAAGGGCTGCCTTCCAGTTTGCAATCATCACAGGGTGAACGCCATACTCAGAAGCCAGTTCTGATAATGTCTTACCACTCGTGAGCGATGCCAGGGCAACCTTTGCCTTGAACTCCGCTGAGTACACATTTCGCTTCCCTTTACTCATTTCTTTGCCTCCCTTATGCTAAGCATATCCTTAACTTAAGGGACTGTCTCGTTTTACTGGACCATTTCTGCTGCCACCCAGGGGGTGACAATGGACAATCTGGCCGAATTAATTAACTGTGTCCTGGCCTGATCATCCAGCTCTACCCCATTCACCCATGCTTTTACCGGCTTGGCACCAGCCTCCTGCAAGATCTGATAGTTTTGCATCTTTGAACTTAATCCTTTAACTGTATTTTTCATGGCGTAGATTTGATCAAATGAATAAGGGCACGAATACCTCGTAATAGCTCCTGATCCTCGCTAACTTTACTGACAGCCTTTTCAAACTCATTACACACTCGATCCACCGAGTCAAAATAACGACGGGATTCGGAAACAAAGTGACTGCGAATCCCTTCCAGATCCTCTTGCAATCTCTGAGTCTGTCTTTTTTGCTCCAGAGATTTTTCTTCCATCCCCTGCTGTAAATCAGAAAGCTTGTATTCCAGACTATCCAACCTCTGAAGCACTTCCTGACGGCGAAACTCAGGAATTTCACAGCGATCCGAAAGCTCTGTCAGCTTTTTTTTCTGATGTAGATAAAAAGCCCCGACCGGGCGAAACACAGTAGACAGAAGAAAAAATGCAGAAAACCAGTAGCCAAGGTTCCCCCCAGTGTAAATGGAGGTACCGGCAGCCGCTAAAGCGGCCAGGCCGTGCAACAGAAGACATAGCAACAGTAGCCGTGGTACCAGATTCTCAATGTATTGTCTATCTGAGTCTGTGACCTCCTGTCCTGATGCAGTTTTTTCATCCTGCTTTAACCTAAGATTGCGGGCTTCAAAATACAAATCCCAGGGACGGGATAAAATCATAATCAATCCACTAAGACCACAAAAACCTATCACAAAGTTCAGCACCTGATGCCAGGAAAACCAATGCAGATGAAATCCTGCACCAAGAAAAGCAAAAAACACCAGTGTTGATAAAAAATTTGCCATACTGCCCTGCCCTGCCCCGCCTCGCCCTCAAGCCATTCAAAACCAGCAAAATGGTATCATGGGCTTGATATGAAACTGAACTGTTCCTACAGTTCTTCCTGCTTTCTACTTGGAACAGGTAATACGCTTACCCCGTCTAGATCCATATCACGGCCAACAAGCTGAAGACTCTGCCAGGCCAGACGACGAGGGAAACGGGTACGCACAGGGTGACTGAGATAACGATGGAGTGACTGAAACAAAATCGTTTTGAGATTGGGATAAACCACAGAAAGATGTTTGACTGCGTATAGGGTTTTCACCCTATGGGCCGACAAAACTGGATGCATGGTGTTAATGTCAGAAACCATTTCCAATAAATCGGATTCCTTAGGACATGGCAAAGACTCCAAATCTGGATTTTGAGTAAGGGCCTTATGACACCGACCAACAAAGGCCGCCATCTGCCGTAAGCCATTGGCCCAGGAAGCAGGAGCAATCACACACAGATCCAGTAAGGTACTGGCAAAGGTCAAAATATGCGTAAAACTTAGCCAGCTTTCCTGTTGGGCCGGGATAACTTCTACCTGTTCCATCAGATCCGGATCAAACTTCATCAGACACATTGCACCAGAATAAACTAAAGATTCAAGAATCGATTCGGCCGTATAACCTTCCTTAGTCTCAAACCATTTCAGACAATCACTGACTCCTAGTCCACTCAAATCTTCTAAACCTAGTGCCTGAGGGCCAAACAAGAATGGCAAATTCAGACAGGCCTTTAGTTTCACGAACTGGGGCAGGTCATCCTCACGGGTGGAGTAAATCAGGTTTCGAACCATCAAATGCCCTAAAGTTTGGGATAGTCCTGGGATCTTATGGCTTAACTGCCATGCTTTTTGTAAATAAATCAGGCTATGCCCAAAATCACGGTAATGTAAAAGAGTGATCTGAATCAATTCCTGAAGCCGCTCTCCGTCCAATCTGAAATCAGTTCCAATCCATAAATGGGCCTCTTCGCTTTCAGCCTCGATCAGTTGGGACAGAGTTTGAATAGCGAGCCAATCCACGCATCAAAAGGCCAGCATTTCTTTGGTCCAATGCCTCTTCAACCTGGCCTACGGCTTCCTTTTGTACTTCTAATGGATTAGGTTCGGCTACACTCACAAAAATCTGTTGATCCCTCAGTTCCACAGGCCAGATTTTCAATCCATCACCGCCCACGGAATTCTGGCCCGTTTGTAAGTCAAACTTCCAGTTATGGTATGCACAGGTCAGAACACAATCGTTTTGGACACCTTGACTCAATGGATAACCCTCATGTGGACAACGATGATCTACAGCATGGATTCCTTTGGAAGAGCGTAAAACCAGAATCTGCCTCTTGCCCGACTTCACAATCAAGCGGCCCTTTATTTCCAGATCCTGAAGAGTTCCAGCCAGAATTTTTTGCATTTTTACCTCATTGTTTATGCTCGAACTGCGGCCTTGGCACAGGCCAGCCAGTATTGATGACAATCGGGATCGGTACTCCAGGCCCCCACCTGCAGGGCATGGATCCAGGTATACTTAAGAATCAGCTCGGCACAAAAGCCATAGTTTGTCTCAATGCGCCGGGCCAGTCTTTTCATTCGTTTAGGACAAGCAACCAAATCAGTGTGGGGATAGGGATTGCACAAAGGAATGGCAAAATCATATTCGCGGGATCCGTATATCCCCTTGGGATCAATTGCAAGCCAGCCCCGAGTCTTTGAATTGAGCAGATTAAAATGATGTAGATCTCCGTGTAAAGGTATCTGGCAATGGTCTTTCTCAAGCTCGAGTGAAACAGAAAGAGCAGACTGAAGCATTGATTGTGTCTCCTTGAGAAAAACCCTTGATTGCATATGTTTTTGCATCTCAAGAATTCGACTGTGAAAGGAGTTTACGGGCTTAAATGATGAGCTTTCCCTGACAATCGTCTGCAAATTAATAACACTCTGGCACAAAATATCCAAGGCCTGTTCCTCTTTTCCTGATAAGACCATGGACTCAAGATCCGCTACCCTTTCATCGGGGGTAATTCTTTCCAGCAGCTGGGCTGGGCCTGATGCATCCACAAGAAATACAGCCCCTCTCCCATTATAAATTTTGAGAATCTGCCATGCCAAAGCCTCATCATCATTCAAATCCACAATCTTAAGCATCAACGGTTCCGCATTTTTGCGAACCGGCAACAAAAGACTGGAATGAGTCAGAATTTCATCCCCATCCTGGATCAAATTCCAATGCTTGAGATAATGGCTGGCATCTTTGCGCCGTTGAGCTGTCATAGGAGACGAATTCCATAATCCGTATAGATTTGTTGTTCAAGAGCAGCCTGTCTGGTTTTTAAACCAAAATGCAGTGCCCATTGTCTCAACTGATATAGATAATTTGGACTTTGTAGCTTCTGTTCTCTTGCGAGTTTTTCTGCCTTACGAGCTAGGTGGAATCCAGTTAGTAAATCTTTGGATGCTCGCAGATATGCAGAAGACAGGGTACGCAAAAGCTCTGGTCTTTCACAATAGGTGGCAAAAGGAGAAAGTATCTCCATTACTTGGGTCCATTTACCAGTGTGTGAGGCAACCGTAGAAAGCTCATCCACAGCAATTTGCCCTTTTCTCAACCATTTTTCATGTCCGCCCAGGCATGAAAACTCCAGATCGTTTTGTAACCTTGAAAAATTTTCAGAGAGTATTTCGGATCGGTAGATCAGGCTGTTTAGGCTAGCCTCTTCAAGAGGAGAAACCGGATGCTCGGGTGCAGTATCGGCCAGGAACTCAATGAGTCTGCCATCCTGTCCTCGACCTAACATTTGAACCGCCGCTATATAACGGTCTTTACCAAGTTTACTGGCCTTTGCTATTCGTACAGCTTCTTCTAGTCCATCAGATTTACCAAGTCTGCTTTTTAACACTAAGAGAAGATCGGTTTCGTCACTGTAACCAGATTCTCTCCATGTTTCCTTTCCATCAGACTCCAAAAATATCAGAGTCGGAACAGAAAAAACTCGAAAATCCGCCTTTATTTCAGGCTGTTTGTTGTGGTCAATAAATACATATTGAAATCCATTAAGAGTACTCTTGAGGTTACTGGATGTACTCAAAACCCTGACAAGTTCTTTGGAGAAGCTGCAATGATCAGAAACGAATATCAGGAGTGAGGGATTAGCAAAAGCCGAACAACAAAAAACAAACACACCTATCGTCAAATGAATTGCATTGAAAGAACTCATCTACTACAACCTTTGGAACAAATAGAGTCTACAACCATTTTTATCATCCCCTATTACAATCGCTTGAGCCTGAGTAACTTTTCATTTTTAAGATCAGATTTTGTCAGACCTGAATTTTCACCCACTGAGATCTCCAGGCCGGGGCCTCAAATGGATCGGGCCAGAATTCAACCTGTCTGGTTATCAAACCATTGGCTACGGTGTGAAAAGTGATAGCTCTTCCCTTTTGTACACCATCTGAAACAAAAACATCAGTGACCACCTGATTGCCTTCCGAGATGATATTGGTAATCTCAAAAGTCCAGGGTCCGTGAGCCGGATACTGGGTATTGAGTTCAGCAAAGTTGAGTCGGCCAGTAATCAGTTCCCCGGATTGTGGCCAATGGCATTCAAAATCCTCGGAGAAACACTCGGCTGCCGCATAAAAATTGTTGGTCCTCATGGCCTCATAAAAGCCAAGTACCACATGTTTTTCCTTCATTCGTCCCTCTCACCAATGCTTGAGGCAATCCCCAAAACTGTTTGTGCCAATAAAACGCATACCTTTGGTATTGTGAAAGGCAAGAAGCCTGCCGGAGCTGCCAAGTCCAATAAATCCCCCGTCTCCCTTGAGTCTGACAAACTCATGACAGGCAAATTCCCAGGCCTGATCAAGGGGAATTCCATAATCCAGTAGACCGGCAAGTTTTGGAAGAATGGCTGAATTAATAATGGTTTCCCCAACCCCTGTGGCTGACAGGGCGATTTTATCAGACACATAAGTTCCGCAGGGGGTGGCCACATCACTCATACGGCCTGGAGTTTCATACCCAACCCCTCCGGTTGAGGTTCCAGAAAACAATCTTCCCTGTTCATCCAGGGCACAAACACCAACCGTAGAGTATTTGCCTTCCAGTCTTTGCCGATACTTCTCAAGCCTTGCTGGAATCAGATTCTGCCAGGGTTGAAATCCCTGCTCCCGGGCAAATAAGGTAGCCTGGATCCCCATAAGGTTTGGAAACCTCTGGCCTAAAAGCCGATCTGCTACCAAAGAAGGATAACGGGTTTGTTCCAGATTACTAATCGAGGCAAAACCGTTTTGAAAATCCATAAGACTGGCCGTCAGGCGAATGACCCCATCAGCCTGCAAATTGCCACCAGTTCCGGCATTGTAAGCCGGATGATCCTCAAGCTCCTGTAAACCTTTTAGAACACAGGCCCTGGAGCCGTCCTGTATCAGTATCTTCTCAAGCCTCTGACACAAGTCCGTTAAAAATTCCTGACTTTCGTTTAACTGGGCTGCCTCATAATTCCCGGCCCCACCATGTAGTATTAATGCCCATGCCATAACTCAAGATATCACAACTCAGATAAAAAATTATCTTGCACCCAAAAGGCTATATTGTTACCATGATAACATGATAAAAATACAAACAGGTATAAGGGTAGATAAAAAACTACTTAAGGTGATTAAGGGTCTGGCAGAAAAAAGGGAACAGAGCCTGGCCGGACTGGTGGAAGAAATTCTCTGTGCCAGTCTGCTTGGCGAACAGATCATCACTCAGGATGAAAAAAACACGGTACAAAAACTGTGTGAAATTTATTGTCTGGATCAGCAGGAAATCAGATCTTTGATGCACAATTCACGAAAGGACAACGAATGAAACCCCCTATCAAATCCATTATGACTAACGGAGAAAAACCCATCGAGCTGCTATTGACTAAGACTGAAGTCATTATGCGACTGAGTGAAGAGGCACTGGAAGAAATTGAGCTGGAGGCTGAGTCTGCTAAAATCCCTGAATCCTCTCCACAATGGGCTCATAAATTCAAAGATTGGGTTTTAGGAGGCATATTCAGAATCTTAAAGAAACAAATCAGCTATTCCCTGGATGAGATAAAGGACATCCAGATCATCGATCATAAACTTGTGTTCAGCTATCACAGCAAGCCACACATGATTTCCTTTGAAGATGTCTGTATTGGTGTTGGGCCAGCACTGGAGCAATTTTCTGAATCGGATTGTCAGAAATTCATTGAGGCGTTTTATCATACCAAACAGGAGTTTTTAAAATATCTGGAGCACTCTATATAATCCGTAATGAGTACATTTGCCTGTTGCTTGCATGGTCTTTCCTACTTTCGTACAATCTAGCCTCACAACTATGGCTGAATACAGAGGCAATCAACTCAGGAATCTGAACTACAATGTTAAAAACCTGCCCCAAGCAGGTGCCTCATGGACTCATATCTGTGGCCATGGGAATGCCACAAAACATTTTTTAGTTGATGAGGGGGTTTTGTACTTTTGCGATGGTGATCGAAATTCAGATACCAACAGCAGTTGCTTCAGGGCCATAGATGTCCATACTCAAAAGGAAATCTGGAGGCAGAATGTTCCACCAGTGTACCCCGAAATCCCCTTTTCCCTCTGTTCCTCATCGATTGTGCAAGGCTGCTACAACGGGAAGATTGTCTGTATCAGTCGCCATACTGGAAATATCCAGTGGCAAAGAAATTTTGAGGGTTTTGAAGTTCGCTATTCCGTAATCGTACTAGACTCTCTAGTGGTTTGTATTATGCACAAGGTGGGTAAGCCACCACAGCTAGTCTGCCTGCATATCGACAGTGGCGAAACCTTCTGGATATACAAATCCAGACCACCAAAATACTTTGGAAACGGCTACAGCCACCTTCTACATGAGAGCGGAATCATCGTTTATAGTGCGGGTACAGCCCTGTACGGTGTTTCATTGCTCAGGGGTGAGGAGGTTTTTTTCCACGATGACTCAAACCACATACGAACCTTCCCCGTCATGGACGGAAAACATGTCATTTACGGCGAGGGCAAACAAATTGTCTACTTTTCTCTAAACAGCCTGACTGTAGTTCGCTTCTATGAGTTCAGCGAATATCTGCGTCAAAAGGGCGCAGTAGATGAAGTGTTTATTTTGGCTGGAGATTTAGTCTTCTGGGGAAGTTATCCCGGACTCTTTCATGTATACGATCAAAAACTGGAAAAGTCTCTGCTTTTGAAAAACATAAGTATGCCCTTTTCCGTCAACGGAAACGAAATATTTTTTGGAAGTGGGGGCCTCTATAAAATGAGTCTTGCTGATTTTAAGTTTGAGTCATACAGCTCACCAGAGGCACCCTCCAAATTCAAGCATATTATTCCCACGGTATATGATTACACTCCGCCACTGCTGTCTGATGAAGGAATTTTTCTCAAAGAAAACGGCGGAATCTATGGCTATGGGTTAAAGCGGGTTAAATAGGAATTGACCAGATCATCAAACCCCTTACCCAAAAATCCCTCTAGTTTCTGTTCTGTGGTTTGTTTGTCTATCAGCCCATCATGATAAAGTTGCAAAATTGCCTTCAAGGAACCTTCAAGCTCTCCCCTTCTCAGACCTTCTGCAAGACCCTCTGCAAGACCCTCACGGCGGGCGATTTTCTTTTCAAGGCGGATGGTTTCAGCAAGGCTGGCCTCGTCTCTTAAACTGTCGAGAAAGCGATTGTATTCCCGTCGCTCCTGATCACTCAAACGCGAAAAATCCAAAATCTCCTGGGCTTCGCTCAGACCCTTGGCAGAAAAATATGACTCTACCTTTTCATGCTTGAGAAAATAAATCCATTGATCCAGAGTATCTTTGGCCAATCCATCAAATCCCATAACATTGATGAGCCAATATTCCGGGTAGATATCTGAAAACCTGTCAGAACCCGAAAACTTCTCCTTTTGGCGAAGATCCATCAACAGTTCTTCTTTGTTGTGAAGTCCATAAAAATTGGTTGTACCACGGTACACATAATCGGAACCAAGGCCTGGTTCAAAATAGAGAATGTTAATCGAGTAAATCTTTCGGACTTTGGCGTATTCCTGACCCTTTTCCATATACTCAGTAATGGCACGGCTGACGGAATAAAGCATTCTCAGAAGATAATCAAACTGATAGTCCACCTGAACTTCAACCAAAAACAGGTTGGAGTCCTCATCTGAGCAAAGTATATCCACACGGTTTAACTTCTGCTCCTTAAAATCCTTATTGGTCTCGCTCTCCAGAATCTGGTTGATTTTGGTATCTCGCCCAATAATAGAGGAAATAAAACCTTCCAGAACTTTAAAGTTGGCCTTCTGCCTTAGGATTTTTTTGATGGCCCAGTCAAATCGGATCAGTTGCATAAAAATATTTTATAGGGAAGGAAGGCTATGGGCAAGGACTACTGCCTTCTGATAATGCACCAAAACAGATTTCCTTCAGCATCGTCAATAAAGTCAATCTGAGGATAGGCTTTGATTGCCCTTCTGATGCCGTTACCTAATCCCCGATAGGGCAATAGTTTTGTGGCATAGGAGGCCAGAATCGGATTGCGAATCGTTGCTCCAGAAACCAGATCGTTGAAAAATCCTCTGTAAATTTTGCATGATTTTTCAAGATACCATAGTTACAGGCCATAGAGTTTTTGGGCGGCTACAAGTTCCTGGCAAATCTGCTCCCGCAGTTCAGAAGGTTCAAGAACCTCTGCATGAGGAAGCCAACGCCTTACAAAAAATTTAAAATAGCGTAAATCATTGACTTCAAACTGGATATCCATTGTGCCGGCAATCGAATCCTCGCTAACAATTTTTTGGGTCGGGTGCCATTGCTCTTTCTTTAAATACTTCTGACCACGCCAATTATGGATGCGAAGTAATACTCGGACTTCATTCTCAGTCGGATTTGGTCCGTAAGACGGATTGAAAGGTTCCAAATTATAGGGTTTCAATTGTGTTTCAGAAACTGCCCTTTGCATGGATGTCTGATCCAGGCGGAAGGATCCAATCACAGATTTTTTTTCCCGAATCATTGACCCGCTGACAACCCATTTGCCTTCATGCAGGAGTATATTCTGAGGCCAGAAACACTCAGAATCTACTAAAAGAGGCTTGCCTTTCTGAATGGCCTCCATAATTAAAAAAATCTTGTTTTCCAGATTCACCACCCCAAGATTAAGCCCCGCAAAATAGACGCTAATACAGTCTTTCGGAACTTGCTTAGCCTCTCCCTTTGGAATCAAGCCATAAAGTGATTGGCCCAGCCGAGGGGCAATTGGCCGCAAGAGGGCCGATGCCAGAGCCAGACTGAGTACCTGCGATTCATTCAACCTAAGCCCATCCACCGGATTCAACAGACTGTAGCTTTTTTTTCTTGGGTCGCTTACATCCTTTTGACTTGTAACCCCTAGCTCTGCTAGATCCTGGATGTATCTCTCCAGGGTACGGGGTGGTAACTCAAATTTCCTCAGAAGATCCTGTCTTAAGACAGGTCCATATAGTTGGATTTCGCGATAAATCTGCAAAAGCAGTAAAGATTTTTTTTGATCGCGCTTCATTTACAGATTATACGACATTAGATGTCGCATATTACAAATACTATGGAGTCAAGTAATCACATTTGCAAGAAGGAAAATCCAATGCAAAATCTCATTCAATTTGAAACTGTAATTCGTGAATTAACCAGACCCGTTAACAACCAGTACCCCAGGCCATTTACCTGCGATTTCAAAAATCCTCTTTCTGCCAAAGGACTGATTTTAGGTTACAACCAGGCCCGTACCTATTCTACCGACCTTCTGTCCCATCAGGAGTTTTTAGATTATCATTTTGGCCGAAGCGGAACATCCCGTGAACTGTATGGAAGATTAAGCCCTGAGCCCTCAAAAACCAGAGTCAATATTGAAAACATGGTCCGGTATCTTGATCAACCAATTCTGGAATCTGATGTTTATTGTTTCTCTTCAAGGAAAGCCTCTGAGCTGTCATCGGAAGGCAAGGTTATTGGGGCCAGAATATCTCAGGCGGTAATTGCTGGCCTTTGCCCCAAGTTCATTTTAGTCTTTAGTGCAAACTCCCAAAAGGCCTTTCCAAAGGAGCTTAGAGCCGTAAAAGCCATAGTGTCTGAACAAACTTTACCCCCACAAGGAAAGCTCAGTATCAGTAAACTGGTCTTAAATCGTAAAGCCTTAAACACAAATTACGAGGGCAATTTTGAAACTACTGTCATTTACATGCCCTCCCTGTCTTTACCGGAATGGAATAAATGGAAGTCTGAGTCTTTGGTTGTATTTGCACAGATTGCTACAATCTTAAAAGAATTCATTTAAAATCGCTGTTGAACTTTGATCAACAGCCCTCAAAATGGCAAGATGGATAAAAACGAAACGGGATCGATTTTGGAAGCCAAAAAGTTACTATCTTGCCTCTTATTATCGCTACTTTTGCATGTTTTGGTTTTTACGCTTCACAAATTGAGTCTAAGACAACCTGCCTCGCATGAACCCAAACTGAGTTCACCCAGCATTCAAGTCAGCCTGATCTCAGAAATCAAATCCACTACAAAGCCTGAGCCTGAACCTGAGCCGGAGCCGGAGCATGAACCAGAACTTAAACCGGAAATTGAGCCACAGCCAGAGGCAGAGCCAGAAGCAGAACCTGAGTCTGAACCTGAGCCGGAGCCTGAGCCGGAGCAGAGGATTTTAGAACCAGTTCCTGCTATAAAGCCCCCCTCAAAAAAGCCTGCACCCAAGATAATCAATCCAGTTGTTCCAAAAATCTCTTACAGCAAGATCAAAGCCACTCCAGCTCCTGCCCATGAAGCCATCATAAAACTATCAACAAATGAACATAGACTTTTGAAACGGGCTATTTTGTCCTGCCAGAAATATCCAGAATCTTTGAGGCGAAGAAACCTGCAAGGTGCTGTTCATCTCACATTCGAGCTTGATGAAAACCAAAAACTTGGCACATGGGAAGTTCTAAGTAACAAGGGCCATCCTGATTTTATAGATGCCTCGCACAAAACCTTGCAATGTCTAGCTGCCAATAACCCCTTAAAGAGAAAAGTCCCCAAAATTACTGTGAATCTTGAGTTTAAACTCAGATAAACTATAATGCCGTCTGATGTTGTCAGACTTGAACAATGTAATGGAACAGGGCGGATGGATTTTGCCCGTACTGCTCGTGCTGAGTATCCTGGGTCTTGGTATAGCTCTGTGGCGTGGGCTGTGTCTGTTACTTATCAGCCGAAAATTGAGTGCTGTCGCCAAGCAGATTCTGGGAAAATGTCAGGGCAATTCTCACAGCAAAAGAGCCGAGCTTGATTTGTTTCTGTTGGAGATTCAGGGCGGATTTGTGCTGATTCGCATTATTGCAAGTATTGCGCCTCTTTTAGGCCTATTGGGAACTGTACTTGGTCTTCTGGAAGCTTTTGAGGCAATCGCATCCAATGGACTCGGTGAGCCTGGAATCTTTGCTTCAGGGATCAGTAAAGCCCTTTTGACCACGATTGCCGGACTTTTTGTTGCCATCCCTCATCTGATAGCCTTGAATTTTCTGGAGAGGATGGTGGATCTTCTGGGTGCAAGACTGGATTGTAAGCTGAATCTGTCTGAGGAGAATTCTTGAGACCCCCCAAACGCCCGATTCAGCTGGAACTCGCTCCAATGATTGATGTAATTTTTCTTCTGTTGCTCTTTTTTATGGTCAGCACTGTATTCCGTAAAGACGAGCTGGCTTTAGCACTGAATTTACCATCAGTTGGCGGCAGTTCAATGGAAGCTGAGGCTATGCAGATTGTCATAGAATTAAGTGCAGAGGCACTTGCAATAGATTCAATGATTCTACCTCTTGAAAAACTGGACTCATACCTTGAAACCAAATGTCTTAACAACCCGCTGATCGAATTTCGCTCCGCGCGAGACACCGCCTTTGAAAGAACTGCCTTGATTCTGGCGGCCCTGAGTCGCCATCAATGCACAAGATTAAAAATTCAGACAAAACCGATTGAGCCATGAGAATCAGCTACATGATAGATCAACACAGAAAACGCCTGATTCCTTTGGTGTCCTGGCTGATTGTGTTCAATCTGACATTTCTGGTCTGGGATACTTACCGCCCCCAAGAGCCCTATCGAGCTTTTGTTGACTGTGTACAGTTTGTTAAAAAGATAGCAGCCCTTGCCTTAGACTGGCAAATACCTGACAACCTACTTTACATCACTCAAGAACCAGCTTTTCTCACAGAGCCAGTCAAATCTTCTGAGTTTCCAATAGGTTTTATATCTGCGGTCAAAATAGAAAACTCCGCTCTATTGGTCATTCTGTGTTTTTTTCTGGAACTGCTTTACCTTATTAAACCTCGTTTGATACAACTGGCCCGTGCCCCCCCCCATTTCTTCTGAGTTATTACAGCTAAATACTATTTATTTACTTTAATTTCAGGAGAAATTTATGCGTTATTATTCTACATTTTTAGTGTTTTCCAGTCTTACTTACTCCTTGGATATTGGTTCAGTAGGCATCATTGAAGACAAATATTTACCTTCGGTGCAAAAATTTGAAACATCAGGAATCACTCCTTTGCAAGCAGTCTATTTCAAAACCCCTGGACTGCAGATTACCAACATGGGGGCAGGAAAGGATATCTCACTTAAGGGACTAAGCCAGGACAACATCGCTGTTACAATCGACGGGTGCAGGATCTTTGGCGGGTGCCCAAGTAGAATGGATTCACCTATCAACCATGTTTCCAACACAGACAAACAAAAAATTCAGCTGGTTGAGGGTCCATTTGATGTCTCGCATTTTGGTACCTTTGGAGGAATTCTGAAGTTTTCGGGTAGTCCTGATGACTTTACTGGACTTGAACTCAAATCCTCTCTCGGTTCGTTTGACAGTCACGCTGCAAGATTTCGGATTGGGATGGGAAGTGATCGAGACCACTTCTTGATCCAGGGAGGAAGGGAAAAGCATGGCATGCCTAAAGACGGCTCTAACCGACTGCTTTCCTCTTTTTCAGCAGTTCCTTACAAGGATCCTGGGCAGGACTATTCCTTTGATGAAGAAATCAGTATTAAATATCGATTTGAGGCTTCTAGAAAAACTCAAGTGACCATTCAGGGAACCAAAAAGGACAGAGATATCAGCCTATTTCCTGCCAGAATGATGGACGGGGTTAAAGATGACAACCGAAGGTTGGAAATTGCCATTAAGCATGTTCTGGATTCAGGCAAAACCCTGGATTTTTCCTGGTTTCATAATCGGGTAGATCATGTAATGGATAATTTCACATTCCGCAACACTATGGCTCCCATGCGAATGGAAAGTATTACAGAAGCTTCCCAGTCCGGCTTTAGGCTAGTTCTGGAAGACGGGGAATGGGAAACAGGTTTGGAACGCTTTGCCAGAGATTGGCAAGTTGGTCGTGGCGCAATGCAAAGTCTGGATGCAGAAACCAGACTGTACGGATTTTGGGCTCAGAAAGAATGGGGAAAAGGTATATGGGACTATCGTTCTGGAATACGAATCGATCTGAGCGAAAGCACTGACAATCAGCGCAGAAACCCAGGGAGAAGAAGTGTGGTTCACAGAACCACAGAGTCTGACAAAGAGGAAACTCTTTTTAGTGCATTTTTGTCCCTTAGTCGCCCTATAGCTGACAAGTATCTGTTAAGCCTGGATCTTGGATCGGCCCAGAGACCAGTAGATCCAATGGAACATTGGTTTCAAAGAATGGATTTTGTTGGTAATCCTCATTTAAAAGCACCAAGGATCAATGAGGCTAAACTGGGATACAGCAAACAGGAAGGCCGTATTCGGCCAGGGATCTCTGTCTTTCACAGAGATTTAGAAGATCATATCCTTCCATCTGTAGTTCTAGTGGGAGGGCAAAGAGTGCGGACTTACGAAAACATAGACGCAGAAATTCAGGGTATTTCATTGAGTCTAGAACAAGATCTATCCAGAAATCTTGTTATGTCTCTTAATGTTACGCGCCAGAAGGGTAATAAAAAGTCGCTGCCAACTGGCTCAAATACCCTGGCCCTAGCCGAGATTCCAGATATCACGGGACGGATTGAGCTTGCTCATACCAGCGATAAAAATACCATCCGTCTCTGGGGTGAATTTGCCAGCGAGGACTCAGACATTGATACAAACAATGGAGAACAAAGGTTAGGTGGTTATGCCTTTGTGAATGCAAGTATCACAAGACAATTAAGCCAGGATCTGAAGCTTGAGTTTCGCGTAGACAATCTTCTGGATAAGATGGCCGTAAGGCACAACAGCTATGACAGAGATCCCGTCAATCAGGTGGTGCGCCTTTTGCCAGAGGCCGGGCGCAGTTTCTGGGTCAGTCTGACCCAGAAATTCTAATTAACCCATGGCCCGCAGCCTTTGGCTGCGGGTATCGCCCTTATCCAAAACAAAACTCAAGATTTTTACCCAAAAACCCAATCCCGATTTTTAAGATTTTTGTGGTTCCTTGAGATTTGAGCTCCTGCTCATACTGTCTTTTCTCAATCTGGGCCATGGCTCTTTGAGCTGTGGCTTTTAGATCTTTTTCCAAGGTGGGATGATGAGTTTTTAACTCCATGACAATCCCAAAATGAGCGGGATTTTTGGGAGTCATGAGAATGTCACAACGACCCATGCCAGATTCACGATTGGAGCGGATATGCCATGTGTCGGAAAAAGAAACAATCAGACCCAGAACCAGCCCATGGTAAAACTTCTCAGGCTCGGTTCCAGTGGCATCAAAATAGCTGAGGCTGTCAGAAACCAGTTTTTCCATGATTAGGGAAAATTCCTCTTCATCACCATCACGAAGGCAGGTTTTTAAATTTTGCAGCAGGGATAAGGATTTACTGGATGCAAACCAGTAATGAACAGAGTCATCAAAAATTTGGGCCACCTCAGAATTGGGGATTTTTAGGCGTACCAGTGCCTTTGGAACAGTAGGTGGCACTTCAATTTTTATGGCTTTCAAATAACCGGTAAAATAAAGAAAGTTCCAAAGGTTGG
>JACFNL010000065.1 GCA_019454875.1 Candidatus Cloacimonadota bacterium
TTGATCAGGAAAATGCCGAAGAAAACCGGAAGCTTTTTGAAGGGTTAAAAATTTCCACCAATCGACAAGCTATGGCTTTGCAGGGCACAAGACCGGTAATTTTTTTATCATTTAAGGACTGTAAAGCCTCAAACTGGGCAGATATGCAGTCCATGATTCATGGGCTATTGATCAGAACGGCGGAACAATTCAAACCATGTTTCCAAAAAGAAGCCAGCCATGCTTTGGCTTCAATCCAGGCCGTTTTGAGCAAACAAGCCTCCTACGAAGAATATTGCAACTTCCTGCCCCATCTATCTTTTCTTTGCAGCCAGAACAATGAAGATTTTCCCCTCATCTTAATTGATGAATACGATGTTCCCCTGCAAACCGCCTGGGTTTATGGCTATTATGAGGAAGCGATCTCGTTTTTCAGAAACTTTTTTAGTGCTGCCTTTAAGGACAATCCTTATCTCTGGCGCGGGGTAATGACTGGCTGTTTACGCATTTCCAAGGAAAGTATTTTTACAGGACTAAATAATCTGGAAGTTTCTTCGGTTGTTTCCAGGGGATTTTCCTCGCATTTTGGTCTGAGCCAGGCGGAAGTGAAGACATTACTTTTACAATACGGTTATGAAGGCAAAGCCGAAGCCGTGGAGAAATGGTACAACGGCTACATATTTGGCAATAGCCTTGTCTACAACCCCTGGTCCATTCTAAATTTTCTAAAACACGGACTGCTAAAGGCCTACTGGGTCAATACCAGTAGCAATGATATGGTCTACTCTTTGCTTCAAAAATCCAGCCCCGATTCCAAAAGAATGCTTGAGGATTTAATTGCACACAAAAGTATTGAAGTACCACTACTTGAGCATACGGTTTTTGATCTGATTGACAAAGATGCTAACAACTTGTGGAATTTTCTTTATTTCACAGGCTACTTAAAGGCCGAGTCCGTGCTTTACCCTGAAGATGGGGAATTGCCTAAGGCTCAGTTTAAAATTCCTAATCAGGAAGTGCTTATTATTTTCAAAAACTCCATTTTGTACTGGTTTCAGGAATCGGAAGGGTACGAAAGCCTGAAACATTTGCAGACTTATCTTAAAAATGGGGATGGGGAAAGTTTTACTCTTTTGTTTGAAAGGCTGGTCTCAAACAGTCTGAGTTACTTTGATGTTTCTGGAAATGAACCAGAGAGGTTTTACCATGCCTTTACCCTGGGTCTGATAGTGAGTTTTTCAGATACCTGGCATATTCGTTCCAACCGTGAAGCCGGGATTGGGCGCTGTGATATTTTAATGATTCCCAAAAACCCCGATCATTTTGGAGTTGTGATAGAGCTAAAAACTTTCCATCCAAAATTTGAAAAAGATCTAAGGGAAGCTGCCCAAAAAGCCATGCAGCAGATTGAAGACAGACAATATGCTAAAGAGCTAATCAATCAAGGCTGCCAGAAGGTCTTAAAGATTGGGGCTGGTTTTATGGGCAAGCAGGTGGACATTTTGTTTGAGGCCTGTCACTGACCATAAAAGTTCAACAGCCCTTAAAAATGCTCAGAATTTGTAGATGTTGGCAGAAATGCTTATTCTGGCACTAGAGTTTCTCTGAATTAAAAGACCAGTTCACCCGAATTCATGCTTATGAAACTAGTGATTTCCTTGGTAACCCTGATTGTTCTGGCCCTTGGTTTATCTGGCTTTGGTTCTGTGCCAGAAGGGTTTTATCTGGTGCTGGAGGCTAAAAATCCAGTGTTTGAAAAGCAGCTAAGCGCAGAGGCTCAAAAGCAGGGCATAGAAATGCTGACAACACCAATAGGCCGTAGAACAGAAATACCTCAGCAGATTCGTGTGGAGGGTAAGGTTTCGTTACAGGCCTATCAGTCGGGAATGGATACACCATTTGGAAAAATGGGTTTGAAGTCAGGGTTTCAGGCAGCCTGGGCTGAAGCAAATTTATTGTTTTATGTAGCCGGAGCAACCGAGCCGGATCATCAGATTTTTCATGTTTTTGGATCCAGGGAATGGTCCACAGCCCATGAGCTGTATCAGGCCCTCAGCGACGATATTGTGGTTCAAATCAAGGAATATCTGAAACAGAAACCCCAGACAGTTTCAATGCCTATACGGTAACTGTTGTGGCATTAAATGTCTTGGGATCTACAACATGGGGCCAGGCTTCTTCCAGGGTTACTCTTCCCGTTTGTACCATGGTTTTTAAGGCCTGATCAAGACTGATCATACCTTCCTTCTTTGAGGTTTCAATTACGGTTTGTAATTGTTCCGTTTTACCGTCGCGCACAATGTTTTTCACCGCAGGAGTCGCAATCATAATTTCGCAGGCAGGGACTCTCTCTTTGCCATTTTTGTGCCTTAAAAGTCTTTGAGAGATGATGGCTCTTAGGTTGAAGGCCACCTGCTTTCGAATGTGAGCCTGTTGTTCTTCGGCAAAAAAATCCATTAGCTGCTCTACAGCGGATGTGGCTGTAGGTGCGTGTAATGTCGTTAAAACCAGATGCCCTGTTCCGGCCAGGGTCATGGCGGTTTCCACACTTTCTGAATCTCTTAACTCTCCAATCAGAATGACATCGGGATCCTCTCTTAGGGTAGCTCGAATTCCTAAAGGAAAGGATGGAACATCTCTTAGTACTTCTCTTTGTGAGATATAACAGAGCCGGCTTTGGTGAATGTATTCAATCGGATCCTCAATACATACAATATGCTTGTGAAAAAGGATATTAATGTAATTGAGCATGGCTGCCAGGGTTGAGGTTTTCCCCGAACCAGTAGGTCCGGTCAGAATGATCAGGCCGGTTTCGAGATTGCACAGTTTCTGAAGGATGGGGGCGGGCAGATTCAAGGATTCGAAGGTAGGAATTTTTTCCGTAATAAATCTTCCTGCAAGTTCATAACCCTGTCTTGTTTTGAATATATTCATCCTGAGCCTTCGGCCTCTGCTAGATTCATAGGAAGCATCTACCTGATGGTTTACTTCCAGATACCTAAGAAGCTGGGAAGGCAAAATTTGATGAATAAAAACCAGGATATTTTCTGGATTTAGTGCCGCTTGCCTCATGGCTAAAAGTTTACCCTTAACCCTGAGAATCGGGGGTTGTCCAATCTTAAAATGGATATCGGAAGCATCCAGATTGCTGGCATGTTCCAATAACTCTTCGAGCGGGGTCAGGTAATGCGGCATGCCGGAGATATCGGGAAGTTTCACCTCATAGAGGCTGGCCATCCCTTGTGGCTGCTGGATGATGATTGATTGTGGCCCATGGGAAGATGGGGTTGTTGAGGAAATGGACTTTTCGACTTCTTCCTCGATTTGCCATAAACTTGGAGCGTTTTTTTGTAGCTGTTTTTTCAAAAATTCAGGGTTTGCCAGACGAAAGCGGCGTACAGCATGCATAGGGTTAATTTCGGACTGGTTCAGAAGTTGAGAAATCAGGCTCTCAGCACCCTTTAACTCCATCTGTTCCATGGTTCGCAAGGACCAGAAGCGAATATGCTCATTTTGTGACATACCCCCGGTCAGAAGCCATGGAATGGGATTTGACTGTAGTTTGGCAAATAGCTCCGATGTTTTTTGCCTTACTTCCCAGAAGGAATTGGCAAAACTCTCCAGCATGATTTCACAGGCATCATCCTGATCCATGGAAGCGATCACATCCAGGGCTAAAAGCCGAAGCTCCTTATTTGGTGCAGAATTTAGTATGGAAGCAATAGCTGGAAGAGTTGTTACCTGCTTTAAAATCCTCAGACTTTTAAGAGCCCAGAAAATGTCGTTTTCCTCTTTGCTTTCCAAAGCCTCAAGCAGGGGTGGAATGGCATAGGTTCCTAGCTGAGAAATTTTTTCCGTAGCCAGTCGCCTCAAGGCCCATTTTTCATCCCGAAAACAGCGAATCAGGGTTGAAGCCGTGTTCTGGTGTTTAAAATTACCTAGATGGGAAATTGTCAGATAACGAACTGAATATTCAGGGCTTGAGAAGAGGTTTTCGAGTTTTTCCAGAACCGAGGCATCAAAACATTCCTCAATCACTCTTAATAGCACCTCAAGGGAGCGTTGATCCGGTGGGTTTTTAACAATTTCCAGAATCTCATCGCGTAGAGGATGGGAAAGTTTTACCAGACTTCTGCGTACTTCCTCGTGAATCAGAAATGAATCGGTTTTTAAAAAGTTTAACAGAGTTCTGATAATCTTTGGGTCTTCGATTTCACCAAGATTGGACACAGCAAAAATTTGCAGTTGCTCATTTCTGGGGTCGTGGCGAAAGAAGGCTGAAAAATAACGAATGGCTTCGTTGCCAAGCATTCTGGCCATAATACGGAAAGTCCAGTATTTTTGATGGGAGTTGCCATCGGCAAAATGGGACTCGAGATACTCAATACAGCCCTTGCCATAAAGCATAAAACACTGACAGGCCCGTTCACGAAGATCCCAGGAATCATTGCCTAAGGCCATGTAGATGAAGTCAATAGAATCCATCAGAAGGGGGCTTTCCGAAAGTTTTTCTAAAACCCTGCGTCGAATGTTTGTATCTGAGTGTTCAAATACGATCTCCACCATTTTTAAATCTGGATTGGCCAGGGAAAACAGGATGGATTCAGCCCAGAAACAGTAGGTTTGCCTCACATCCTCCCTGGCTTCGGCCTCGATGGATAAAAGTAAAAGACGCATGCCTGTATCACCAAGTTCAGTGATCTTCTGGGCAGCGGCCCTGCGGACATTCCAGTTTTCATGGTGAAGCAGGGGCAGGAGTTTTACAAATCCTTCCTGGGGGTTCTGGTGTAGGAGTTTGCCTAAGGTTTCCAATTCTTTTTCTGACATAATTTGCTGCAACATAGGCGAAGTATACCAGAGCTTTAGGGGGATTGTCCGGTGTGCTAAACTGCTTTTGTGCGAGTAGGAATGATTGATTTTGTAAATGGGGCTGTACCCGATGCCAACTTTTTGGTCCCTGGGGTACAAAAAGTCTATGCACATCCTGGTATTTTAAATGAAATGCTTAGGCAGAATCAGCTGGATTTTGCAGCGGTTTCAGCCTTTGAGGCCCTTGAAAATCAAAAGGATTACCTGATATGCCCCAAGGTCTGTATCGCAGCCCATCAAAGGGTGGAAAGTGTCTTTTTGTTTACTCATTCGGATTTTTTATCCTTGCATAAAGCCCCCGTTTTTTTAAGTGGGGCCAGTAAAACCTCAGTGACTTTAACCAAAATTATTCTGGAAAGATTTCTGAAGATTTCACCCTGTTTTATGCAGCAGGCCCCCAATCAGGCCTTTTTGGAGGACTGGGAGAGTATTCGAAAAAACTATGCTGGAGCTGTATTTATAGGAGACTGGGCACAGAAGGCTGTGCATGAGTTAGGTATGAAGGCTCATGATCTGGCAGAACTCTGGTATTCGCATACCGGTCTTTCTTTTGTGTTTGCCTTGTGGGCAATTCGCAGGGATTATTTTGTGAAAAACTCGGAATTTTCAAGATTGGTGGCAAAAAACCTGATTCAGTCTGTAGATAGAGGGCTTATTATGTTGCCAGATCTGTACAAGAGAAAAAAGTGGCACCTGTCAGAGCCTCAATTTATCCGCTTTTTGTCTGAGGTGATGCGATACAGGCTGCAAGACTCTGAGCTTTTGGGTTTAAAACGATTTTGTGAGGAACTATTCCAGCATGGTTTGTTAGCTGATCCCAATCTTCCTGAATTTTTCAGTCTAAATGCTTAGTCTTTTTTATCTGACGGCCCTCTTGATTCTATGGCCTTATTGTATTTATCCCCTGGTTTTATTGATATTGAAGGTGGGATTTGCCAAAAAAATCGCGATTTCAGAAAAAATTTCTCAGCATGATCTGCTTTTGTTGATCTGCTTTCGCAGTCGGGAGGAATTTTTTGAGACACATCTGATGGATCGGGTTTTGAATGCAGTTGAACATATGCCTGAACTCAGTGTGATTCTGATAGGAGATGGGGTTGAGCTAGAGCTAGAGCCAGCAGATTCCCGTATCAGGTTGTTGACAGTTCCCAAATCAGGCAAAAATATTTGTATTTTTGAGGCATTAAAATCAGTTGAACTTAGAGAGAATCTGATACTGGGCTTTAGTGATTCAAACACACTTTGGGATCACAATCACTTACGGGATTTGATGAGCTGGCTTTTAAAAAGACCGGATCTTGGGCTGGCAGGGGCCAAACTTGCTTATCTTGAGTCAAATCATCCAGAAGCCCGTCATCAAAGACTGGAAAACTGGTTTCGCAGGCAGGAGTCAGAGATTTTTTCGGTTGCTGGTGTAAGTGGTGGTCTGATGTTTATAAGAAGCCATTTAATGATGCCTTTCCCTTCAGACTGGCCTATTGATCTGGCACTTCCATTACAACTGGGTATTGCTGGTGTTCGTAGTGGATTTGCTTCGGAAATAGTGGTTTTGGAATCGTTGAAGGGGATTTTGAGTAGAGAACGCAGGCAAAGGACAATAGGCAGGGGGATTAGCTGCTCATTGTCCCTTTTTGGAAAGCTCCTCCAAACCAATGTTTTTTTGGCATTTGCCCTGATGTCTCGTAAGATCTTACGATTTGTCTGGATTCTGACAGTGCCATTTTTTTGTTTCCTGTTTGTATGGCATTATTCAATTGGGGTGACTGGCTTGTTCTGGTTGTTGGTTCTTCCCATCGCTATCTGGCCGGTTTTGTCCTGGAGACATTTGTCAGATTCCTGTCTGGGGCTGATTGGGGCATGGGTGAGATGGTTTAGTCACAGTTCGGTAGATACTTGGAAACGAGGCCAATGACAGTGCAGAATATTAGGGTGTACAAGGAGGAGTTATGCTCAGAAACTGGATAATGGTGGGACTTATTTTTGCTTGTTATAACAGCTCATTTGCCAGAGGTTTAAATTTTTCAGACAACACCGTAGCCGACATTGTGGAACGGGTCGGACCAAGTGTTGTGAATATCGTTTCCAAAAAAAATATCAGGACTCCTGGGTTCAGACGCTACCAGCATGGACTGTTTGACTATTTTTTCAGTGTTCCTAACAATGTGATTCCTCAAAAAGGTGAGGGATCAGGATTTATTTTTGATGCCAGTGGTTTGATTCTGACAAATTTTCATGTTGTTGAGGGTGCGGATGAAATTGAAGTATCCCTGGATAATGGAAAAGTCTATAAGGCTATTTTACAGGGCGCAGATTCCAGAAGAGACATAGCAATTCTTAAAATTCAGGATAAAAATTTTTCAGGCAAGTTTCTGGATTCCCAGGTCGCCAAACTTGGAGATTCTACCAGCTTGAGGGTAGGGGAATTTGTGGTGGCCATTGGTTCTCCTTTTTCTTTGGATCGGACTGTGACTTTAGGGATTGTATCGGCTAAGGGAAGAAGTCTGGATGCTGGGGATAATACAGATTACAACAATCTTATTCAGACCGATGCTTCCATCAATCCTGGAAACAGCGGGGGCCCACTGCTTAACATTCATGGGGAAGTCATCGGCATCAATACAGCAATTTCCAGAGCAGGCCAGGGTATTGGGTTTGCAATTCCCATCAATCTGGCCAAACGCATTGCCTCGGATGTCAGTAAGTTCGGCAAGGTGCGCCGCTCCTGGTTAGGGGTTGAAATGTCCAATGTGGATCAGGAATCCTACCGCTATTTAGGGCTTCCTAATCCAAGAGGAGTGGTATTAAGAAGAGTCTTGGCCGATACCCCGGCTAGCCGGGCAGGTTTGCAGGTTGGTGATGTCATTTTGAAAATGAATGGAACCCTGATTGAAAACGCCTCGATTCTGGTTGAAAAAATTCAGGAGGTTCCTGTAGGTGAAGAGGCCCTGATGGAAGTGATGCGCAAGGGCAAAAACCTGAGTCTTTCGGTTCGACTTGATGAACATGGCTCCCAAAACAGTGCAAGTTCTCCTGCTTTGGAATTTGTGAAGTTAAAACCATTAACAGATGCAGACAGAAACCGGCTTTCCTTAGAGAGTTCTACACATGGGGTTTTAGTGGAAGCACTGGATAAAAAATCTCAGTGGTACCTTAGAGGTCTTAGGGTTGATGATGTGATTGTACAGATCAATCAGATATCAGTCCGGGATGAAAACACAGCATTAAGGCTTTTGTCACAGAATCAGGGAAAATTTGGAACCCTGGTTGTATTGATAAGGGAGGGGTTTCTGACTTATCTTGAAATGTAGGTGGCAACCATTCTTGTTATTGAAGACCATGATGAACTGCGTAGGATGCTTGATAGTGCCCTGCGCAGTTCTGGTTTGCATGTGATTCAGGCTGAGAATGGAGTTCAGGGCCTTCGGGTTCTGGAAGTAATGCCTGTGGATTTGGTGCTTACCGATGTTTTGATGCCTGATATGGATGGGATTGAAGTAGTTTCTGCATTGAGAAAAAGCCATCCGGGACTTCCTGTAATTGCTATGTCTGGTGGGGGGCAGTGGATGGAAGTAGCTGATTTTCAGCATGTACTTCAAAGGCTTGGGGTAGCAGCCGTGTTTCATAAACCAATCTCAATCTCCACTCTACTTACTGTGATTCATCAGATTCTACAGATCAGATAACAAAAACGGTAAAAAAGTGCCAGGATTCCCAAATACAGGCTTATGATTGCCAATGGCAGAGATTTTGCTCTTCTTATTGAAGAATAGACGCTCACAGGAATCAGTTTTATCTGGTTTTTAACTAATACCCAGGTGTTAGCCCCGTGAATCCTATATGCCAGACTCTGATAGCGAATGTGATTTTTTATCATGCCAATGAGACTTTGGTGATCATCTTCTCGGTCATGAAATACACATAAGGCAGGCTCATAACAGATTTCCACATTGGTTGAAATTGCCCTGAAAGCGAAGTCTACATCTTCACCATGATTGCGGAAACGGGGACTAAATCCAATGTCCTTGATGAGTGTTCTGTCTCCTCCAAAGCATAGGCCACAAAGGGTAGGCGCATTTTCAAGCCGCTTTGTTCCAAGTGTCTGGCGAAAGAACCGAAGCCTCCATTGCTGCCAGAGATTTTTTTCGTGACCTCGGCTTTCCTGCCCCGCAAACAATTGTTTTTCACCAAGGGATTTTAGAACATCAAAAAAACCAGGTTCCGGCAGGGAATCGGCATCAAGGAATAAAACCCTCTGGAACCGGGCCTGTTGAATCAAAAAGGAGCGAGCATATACTAGCCCCATATTGATATCACCCTTGTGAATATGAAGAATCTGATGTTTTGGTGTGGAATCAGGAACGGGGCTTCCATCAAAATAAACATGAATTTCCCCGATGATCTCCGATCTGTTTGCCAGTAAAGATTGCAAAAGTCGTAAGAGACTCTCAGGCATATTGTATACAGGAATTAAGACGGAATATTTCATATCGCAGATCCAAACACATTTCCACACTAAAAAATTAGGCAAGTTTCTCCGAAGTTGCCTGTAATGATGTCCAATTTAAGGTTTTTTGTCAGTTTATTGCCGTGGCTGATGATGCTCACTGTTTTTTTGCCGACCGCCGAGGCTTATCTCATGAAGGGCAAAATTGAGGTGGTCAAGGGTATGGTGTATGTCTACCGACAGGGTAGAACCCTACAGGCTATAGATGATATGAATCTATATACCGGGGATTTGATCGAAACAGCCCAGGGTGGTTCCGTGATGCTTCAGCTCATGGATCTTGGGTTATTAAAACTCAAGCCGTCCACCCAGATTATTTTTCCTGCCGAAGACAAGGAACAGATTCAGGCATCCAGGGTACAGATTCCCTTTGGAGAAGCCTGGTTCAAGGTTCGTAGCCTAAATACCGGTGAAAAGTTTTTTGTGCATACCCCTCATTCAGCCACTCAGTTAAATGGAAGTATAGCCACCATTTCTCATGATGTGCGACGAAAAAAGAGTTCTATATCGCTTATAGAAGGCACAGCTGAGGTTTTTAAGGAGCAGAATCACTATTTTTTGGAAACAGGGGAAAAACTGGTATTGGATGCCAGACCCAATTCCAGAGAAAGGCGCACTCGACTGGACATTTTTGCTTTGAATCAAGAATGGAAAGAAGTGATAACCATTCGTGAGAAGGTGGAACGCCGTCTAAAGCAGGAAAAAATGGGTGTTGTAGGCGAGGATCTGGAATCACCTATTGTGCATATCGTGCAGCCGAGGGCCGGGATTCCCATGAAAAAGTCCAGGGTAGAGTTTAAAGCAACCATTCATGAACCAAATCTGGACCGGGTGATTCTGACTCACAACGGGGAGGTTATCAAAGATGTTCAGACCAGTCTGAAGCAGTTTCAGTCTGATCTGGTACTTGTACCGGGACAGAATGTTTTGGAAATCAAGGCAATTGATCGCTTCGGCAATGTCGGAGTGGCCCAGGAGAACATCAGGCTGTCGGAACTGCCTCCCTCAGTTTCCATCTTTTTCCCGATGGATAATGCGGAGTTAAGCAGCCGTTTTGTCGATTTGCAGGGTGTGGTAGATGATCCTGATGTTCGTGAGGTCGTGGTTTATCTGAATGATAGAAGAATTGCTAGAGAACGAGCCACACCGACCTTTCTGGTTCCCCTGATACTTGACATTGGGCATAACCGTTTAAGAGTTGAAGCAAAAAATCAGGTTGGACTATTGGGAAGCACAGAGATTGAAGTTTACACAGACACAACAGCAAATCTAATCATCAACTTTGACCAGATATTAAATCAATGAGTAGTCTTAAAATCCGACATATGCTGATGTTTTTAGCCCTGAGCGGGGCTATTTTTGCCATCGGCAATGACAGACGGCCTATGGGCCTGGATCGCGAGACCTTGGCTATGATTGAAAAAGGCGATCAGTTTACTGATGCGGAAAGGGAGCTGGCCCGACAGATTCTGGAGCAGTCCGGTGATGATGATTCCGTATTGGATGCCATAGTAAGTTCGCCCCTTGTCTCGGAACGGGACAAGGAGCTGGCCCGTAAAATTATGGAGAGAAGCGGCAGAGTTCCACCCAAGGTCGTATACACTCCAAGACCTGAGGAGCTTCCCTTTGAGCTAGTCAGTAAACCATTGCGGTTTCATGGGGATTTGTCTTACAAAGCCCGTGATGTAAGAACAAGAAACGATGTGTCCAACTTTTTTGCCACGAACAACTCCAAGGTGAATCCGGGTTTTGCCAATTTGCTCGAGGGTAGAATTTCCTATGCACCAGAATCAGGTAGACGCGATGTTTTTGGCTACCTTGATATTGATTTGCAGACCAGGGATCCTGAGACCGAAGTGGTGAATGCCTATATGTTTAACCGCAAAAACTGGTATGCAGTTGGTACCTGGCTAGAGCCTGATTTTACCGAGTTTGGTCTGAGGAACACAGAGATATCCGGCACTATGGGCCATTTTGAGAATGGTAAATGGATGGTGGATGTAGCATTGGGCGAGACTGTGGAAGACTTTGTGCCAGGGCTTGATGGATTGACCACCACTGGGCTTTATTTGAGGCGAAACATTGGCCGCAATGGCATGGACCAAAGTGGTTTGTCCTACTACTATGCCAATGAAGTGAATTATGTTGGTTTTACGCAAAGACTGCAACTGCACCGGGACTTTGTGCTGCGTGGGGAGTTTATGCGCCGGGAATCCACGGTATCAAGCCAGAATCAGGGAAATGCCTGGGAACTGGAAATGGATTATGAAAACAAAAAAGTTCTGTTCCAAAATGAGCTTCAGTTTATAGGTTCCCGTTTCAGTTCAACCTTAAATCCTCAATACACCTATTTCACTGCTCAGGCTTCAGACAAACAAAATATTGAAAATGCCTTCACCTATCGCTTTGATCCTTATGTCGCAAGTTCGGTTACTCTAAGAAGAAATACCGTAGAAATGCTCACCAACCGCCCCGATCAGAGATACACCGATGTGACCTGGACTTTGTCCACCCAAAGACCGGACCGTCCTAAATACATGTTTGTAGTCAAGGGCTCAGAAAAAGATGACTCCGGTTTCTCTGTCAATGAAGATGTGTTTTTAGCCATGGCCCGCACAACCTTTAAAGCCAGAGACATTTTGACCAATGTTGAAGTGATGCGCACCCAACATGATGACGGGATTCAACCCCGGCTCTCTTACCGACAAAACAGTCTTGGGTTTTCCTTCTCCCGCCCATTTCAGCAAAAGCTCAGATTAACCCATCGTTTAAACCTGATTGATCAGGAGTTCACCGATCCAGTACTTTCCAATGAAGCCATGTCCAATGTGCTCGAGGGCCGTTACAGACTGGATTCCAAAACAAGTATCATGGCAGCCCATCGCTACCGCAGGGTGGCCAACAAGGGATTCGCCAACAAATACAAAACCCAGTATCAGTTTGAAGCCAGACGAAGAATTGATCAAAATGCCAGCTACAACCTCAGACTGGAGTCTTTCAATTACAACGAATTTGCCAAAGGTTACGATGCCCGTCTTGTACAGGCAGGAGTGGATTTTAGTTTTTAATAACGGATATAGAGGGCTCCCCGGACGGGATCCCAAAGAACATCCTACCGTTGCTTCCATCACAGACCTGGCGGGGTTCGGGGCCTTTTATTGCCTCGGGGCATCTGGATCAACACCCTCAAATTTGATCTTACGAAATCCCAGGGGATATTTCAATGAATTCCTCTTTTCTTGCCAAAGGCATGTGTTTGTGATTGGATCCCTGCCATGAAGTTAAGAATATTTAGAAGCGATCTTTTAAAGGCTTTGCAAACAGTGAGCAGAGCATTACCCACAGTAACTGCCATTATGGAGCTGACCTACCTTAAACTCAGTGTTAAGGGAGAGCGTCTGCAGATAGCAGCCACAGATTTACGCACCTATATTGCCACCGAAATTGAGGCAATTGTGGAACGGCCCGGTGAAGTTCTGGTGTCGGGTCAATTTTTTCAGGAAGTGGTGCAGGCATTGCAGGGATATGAGGAAAAAAGAGTAATTCTTGAGGTGCAGCCAAATCGACGGGTCAGCCTGACCTTGGAAGGCGAAACTCCTCGATATGATTTGAGTGGCAGGGATGCGGATGAGTATCCGGCCATAGAGCTGATTACCCCATTGTCTGAGTTTACCGTTTCGGGTAAGCTTTTAAAAAGTGCTCTGCGTTTTGGGATTCATGCCTCGGCTAAATCGGAAAATACGGTACAGGGCTTCTGTGGTGCACGAATAACATTGGAGGCCAGCCGCCTAGTAGTAGCAGCCCAGGACGGATGGAGACTTTCTGAATCGTCCCGTCCAGCCAGTTTTATGGTAACAAGTCCTGTGCAGTGGCTTTTGCCTCTTTCTGTAATCAATGACTGGATGAAACTTTTGCCCGATACAGATCTCACAATCAGCAGCGGGGATAATAAAGTGCTTCTTAAGGTTTCGGATACTGTGTATCAGACGGTATTGGCTGAGGGCAACTTTATGGACTATGAGGGCTTTTTCCCAGAGGATATGGAAGATCGGTATGCTGAACTGAATCGCAACCAGTTTATGGGACATATCAAAGGGATTATGCCTGTGGCTAAGGATATCGGGAATCGTATTGCATTAAAACTTGAGGCTTCCCGTTTAGGTATGGAGTCCTTTTCTGATAAACTGGGAGAGGCCTGGAGGGAAATGCCGGTTACGGAAAATCTGCTTGAAGACTTTACTGTAGCTCTCAATGCCCAGTACATCACTGACTGTGTGGGCAGTATGGGTAGTGCCGGGGTTCGTTTTTTCTGTGAGGGTGAAGAAATGCCTGTGTATTTCTGGCCCTCTGAACCGGAATCCGAGGGGTATCTGGATCGGGCCGTGATTATGTCATTGACTCTAAGGAGTGCCTGAGCAGATGAAAGACTTGATGGATTCTTTAAAGGATATGGATTACCGGGTGCGAAGGGATGCGGTTTTATCACTGAAGGGGACTGCAAGCAAGGAAAATACTGCACTTCTGATTGAGTCACTTGGTGATGACAATGAAACTGTCAGTTCCGAGGCCATCAAGATTCTTAAGAATTTTGGAGAAGCAGCCCTGCCCCATCTGATAGGAGCCTTAAAACACAGTTCTTATACTGTGAGACGCAATGCAGCTCAGGTTCTGGCAGGAATGGGGAATGCCTACCTTCAGACCCTTCTGGATCTGGCAAAGACCAATGATGATGACATACAGTTCTGGATTTCTGAGGTGATATCCCAGTTCGGATCCCGCTCTGTCAAAACATTGGTTGAAATCATTGAGGCGGATGACATGCCAGCCAAACTCTGCGCAATTTCGGCATTGGGCCGCACCAGGGTTAAAGAGGCTGTAAGACCCCTGCTTCATTGTCTTGATGAGGAACAATGGACCATCCGAAAGACGGCAGCCCAGGCACTGATTCAGTTAGGACAGCTGGCCGTGGATGAGGTGATTCGGGTTCTGAACTGCGGTGTAACCGATCGGGAATTCTGGGCCATTCAGATCCTGGGAGAAATTTCAGGCAGCAAGGCGCGCAAGAGTCTGATTTCCAAGCTTTTATCGGAGAATATCCCCGTTGATCAGAAGCAGGTTATTTTACAGTCCATGCGAAATATGGAGTCTGTGGAGGTTGTTGAGCCCCTGATTCAAATGCTTGGAGATAAAAACTGGTTTGTGAGAAAACAGGCGGCTGACACACTGTGGGAACTTGGGGAAATGGGACAGGAACATCTGATCCGGGCTTTAAGAAGTAAAAATACGGACATTCGTTACTGGTCTGTCAAGGTTTTAGGTGACTTGCAGTGCCTGGATGCAGTGCCACAAATCTGCCAGATTCTCAAAAATGACTCATCCTGGAGTGTGCGGGCCTCAGCAGCCCTGGCTCTTGGAGAAATGGGCTATGAAGATGCTACTTTGGATTTGGTGGACGCACTGCGTGATTCCTCGGAATATGTGAAAAAGAACGCAATGGTGGCCTTAAACCGTATTGGTGAAATTAAGCAGGCAAAAAGTCAAATCAGTGAAGAATGGGTTCAGGGTTTTACCCGTCAGGTTTTTTCTGATTTACAGTCCAGTCGCACCCGTGGAGCATTGGCCCGATTAAAGGAAATGATCCGGGATGTTCCTGATTTTCCCAAACCAGGGGTTATGTTTAAGGATATTGGCCCGTTATTGGCATCTCCTAATGGTTTGTCTGATGTGTCCAAACTTTTTGCAGCTTCTTTAAAGGGCAGGGATATTGATTTGATTGTGGGTATTGAATCAAGAGGGTTTTTATTGGGGGCGGCATTGGCTCAGTTATTAAAAACCGGATTTGTACCCCTAAGAAAAAAAGGCAAACTGCCCCCACCTGTTCTGTCCCAGAAATATGGTCTGGAATACGGAGAAGATGAATTGGAGCTTTCAGAGGGGATTGTTCGCAACAAGTCTGTTATTATAATAGATGATGTGCTTGCGACTGGTGGTACCGCCAAGGCAGCCTGCGATCTGATCCTTTTATCTGGGGGTAAGGTTGAAGGCTTTTTGTGCCTGATCGAGCTGGATTTTCTTGATGGTCGTGCAAAATTGCCGGGAGTATCGGTAGAGTCTTTGATTCATTATTGATGTTTTCGGTCTGTCCAAAGGAAGATTGCGATGCATTCAGAGCCCTGGGATAACATACCTTCTCTGGAAGAAGACCTTGAGTTGAGCCCTGCTCCCGATACTGAAGGCGAATGGGAACTACGGTTTGCAAGGATTAAACGAATTGCGAGTCTGGCTGTCCCTGAAGCTGATAAAATCCGTATCTTAAGAGAAGGATTAAATGACTTCCATCCTTCTGTCCGTTATGCAGCAGTGATTGCTTTACGCAATTTTAATGGGCCTGAAGTGGAAGATGCTTTATTGTTTGCCTTAAGTGATTCTGATGAGTGGGTTCGGATCCGGGCAGTGGAGGGACTTGGTCAAAAAAAGGCTCCTCGGGCCATGGAGGCCTTTGTTCAGTATCTGGATTCAGAAAAATATCCTAAGGTGAAGGCAACTCTGGTAAAACATCTGGGTTCGTTTAAGGAAGAAAAACTTATACCAATTATTGCCAGCTATTTAAATGATCCTGATTCCAGGGTGAGGGCCAATGCGGTTGAGGGCTTGGGGTTTTTCCCTACCAGTCAGGTTGCAGCACTGTTAAAGCCTTTTTTAAAGGATGAAAACACCAGGATGAGGGCCAATGTGGCCGTGGTTTTATCCAGGCAGGAAGGCGACGAAAACGCGATGCGAACCCTGGAGGACATGGTCACCTCTTCCGATGATCATGTTCGGGTCGGGGCCATTTATTCCATGGGGGAGTTAAGGGATCCTAAATATGTCACCGTGCTTTTAAATCTTTTGTCGGATGCATCGTTTGTGATTCACAGAAATGTCCGTGATGCCATAGTTAAATTCGGAACCTCGGTTCAGGGGATATTGCTTAAGGAAATCCGCTCGACTTCCAACAGCCGTATGATTCTTGGTGCGGTTCAGGTTTTGAAGGAAATTGGGGATAGAAAAGCTTTAAAGACCCTTTTGAAAATCAGGGAGTCGGGCGATGGAGAACTGCGTTCTGCGGCAGAAGAAGCTATGGATGAGATTGTTCTACGGACGGCCCGGGATCGCTCCTGAATGGATTGCAATTTTCCGAATAGGGGTTGACGAGGTCTTGGATTTCTGATATTCTGCCACCCGTTCGGTAACGAAAACGGTCATTAGCGCAGCCTGGCTAGCGCACCTGTTTTGGGAACAGGGGGTCGTAGGTTCGAATCCTGCATGACCGATACTTTCAGATTAGCGAGTGTAGCTTAGTGGTAAAGCTCCAGCCTTCCAAGCTGGCTACGACAGTTCGATTCTGTTCACTCGCTTATCCAGCATACAAACCACGGAAGTCCTGTAGCAGATCAATAAAATACCGGTGGTGCTGGTCTTAACCCCTTGATAATACAGTTCTCATTCAGAGGCAACTGAGGTCCACCTACACATACGGTTAAAAAGAACTGTTCTGGACTTGAAACATAAAAGCGGATGTTATCCGGGCTTAGTCCTAGTTCGTGACTCAGGTAGGAAAATGCTTCTTCTGGAGTATTAAAACCTCGGGTAGCAATCCTCCCGGAACGATGCTCCGGCCCATGCTGATTTTTCTGGACGCAGATCCCCTTGGAAGCATCCCCTAATACATAACAAAGCCAGTTTCCTAATCTACCGTCATTTAGAATTGGCATGATAACTCCCCTGGGGTCATGTTGAATTCTTGGCCTGGTCGTGCGACAATTCACACTCTATTATATTATGGATAATCCTGGTAACGAAATCAAGGCAGACGGGGCACAGAATTACTGGGAGATACTGGGATTGTATCTTCAGTCTGATTGGGCATCCTGGATGCATCCACAAATCCTCAATCGATGGCAGGGGTTTCATACTCTGCTTGCCGCTAAAAATGAGGTAATGAACCTCACGAGGATCGAATCGGATAAGGATGCAATCCTGAAACATTATCTGGACTCATGGCTTTGCTGGCTAGAAGTTCAAAAAGTTTATGAAACGAACCAGATAAAAAATTTACTGGATTTTGGCTGTGGAGGAGGATTTCCTTCCTTTCCCATAGCCCTAGGCCTAGATCGCAGCCTGGAATTGATTCTGGTGGATGCTCGTGTCAAAAAGCTTGATTTTTTAAAGGAAGCTTCTTTGAGATTGGGACTTTTTGTCAAAACGGTTCACGCCCACTGGACACCTAAAGAAAGTCGTGACTGGGCCAAAAAAAATGGCTTGGCCGATTGTGTGATGGCTCGGGCCGTGGGACCTAGTGTGGATTTGATTAAAACACTGGCACCTGTTACAAAAAAGGTTCTGCTTCTGACCCGAGGGCCGAATCTTTTGGATAGGGAATGGGAAGAGGCCAAGGCATTGGCATTAAGCCTTGGTTTTAAAAAAGCACAGCTTGTAACCAAAGAATTGAGCTTTGCGGATATGAGGATTGAGCGCAACCTCTTTCTGTTTGTGAAAGAATAAAATATACTAGGCCCATGAATCAGAAAGAATTTCTTGACCAAGTTCGCGATTGTGGGATAGTAGGAGCTGGCGGAGCCGGCTTTCCATCCCATATAAAATACAATGCCAAGGCAGACACACTTATTTTGAATGCTGCGGAGTGTGAGCCATTGATGCACAAGGATAAGGAGCTTTTAAAGCGGTGGCCCAAAGAGTGCATGGATGGATTCAGAAAAGTAATGCGTCAGGTGGGTGCGAGTCGGGGTATCGTAGCTATCAAGGAAAAATACAAGGAAGTGTTTGAGGCTTTAAAACCTCACATGCAGGACCTTGAATTTTTAAAAATGGGGAACTATTACCCTGCTGGAGATGAACTGGTTCTGGTCTGGGAAGCGACAGGCAGAGTTGTGGCCCCAGGAAACATTCCGCTTAGTGTAGGCTGTGTTGTCACCAATGTGGAGACCGTGTTAAATGCTGAAAGAAACCGCCCCGTAATTACCTCATTTTTATCTGTTGTGGGAGAAGTAAAAAATCCTTCCAGCCTTGAGGTGACAGTGGGTATGACGGTAGGGGAAGTGATTGATTCTGTAGGTGGAGTGACCTGTTCTGATCCGGTTCTTTTAATTGGTGGGGTCATGATGGGTCGCTACAGCGAAGACTTCAGTGAGCGAATTGCCAAAACCACAGGCGGAATTGTGGTTTTAAACCGCGATCATGATCTGGTAAGAAAGTACACAAGAACCAGTGCCGAATACAACAAGATTGCAAAATCATCCTGCGATCAGTGTAATTTCTGTACAGAACTGTGTCCCAGATATCTTTTAGGTCATCCGATTGAGCCGCATAAAAATATGCGCAATATGGGCTTTAAGTCCACAGTCTTTGACCTTGTCAAAGGTGCGGAGTTTTGTTGTGAATGTAATCTTTGCAGCTTTTATGCCTGCCCGGAAGATCTGGATCCCAAAAATGTATCCACGGATTTAAAACGCATGATTCAAAAAAAGGCCAAAGAAGAAAGGCTTGGCTTCAAACCTGGTAGCGTGGAAGCTCATGGGATGGCCAAGTACAGAAAGGCCCCTATTCCCAAGCTGATGAAAAAGCTCCAGATCGATCATTTTATTAACAGTGCCCCATTGAGGGAGACGGTGTTGACCGCCAACAGGGTACGGGTACCCTTAAAACAGCATGTGGGTTCGGTCTGTGTTGCTGTAGTAAAGGTTGGGGATGAGGTCAGAGCAGGAGATTTAATCGGAAAACCGGAAGGGTTAGGGGCTTTTGTACATGCCTCCATTTCTGGAGTCGTTCGTGCCATTGATACCAGCGTTTTAATTGAAGGATAAAACCATGAATGTAAAAAATGAAGAAGCAATAGGCATGATCGAGGTGTCTTCCATTGCCGTAGGTTACGCCTGTCAGGATATGATGCTGAAGGCAGCGGATGTTCAGCTTATGGTGGCAAGAAGTATTTGCTCTGGTAAGTATATGGTGGTGGTAGGGGGAGCAGTTTCTGCTGTGGAAGCAGCGGTTGCAGCTGGAGTAGAACGGGCCCGGGGTGTCTTGATTGAGGAATTGATCATTCCAAATCTGCACCCGGATGTATTTCGGGCCATTGCAGGGTCTATCACCCTGGATCCTTCTCAGGTTGGAGCATTAGGAATTTTGGAGACTTTTTCGGTATCCTCCATTGTGGAGGCCGCCGATGCTGCTGCTAAAACCTCGGATGGACAGGTTTTTCGAGTGCATCTGGCAATGGCAGTTGGTGGTAAAGGTTTTTTACTGATCACGGGAGATTTATCCAGTGTGCGCGCTAGTGTTGAGGTTGCACTGGAAGCAGCTTCAGCCCGTGGCATGGTTGTTTCTCATGTTGTGATTCCAGCACCTCGAAAAGAGCTATTTCAGGAGTACATCTGATACTGGATTACATGCCGTAGTTTAGTCTTTGGAATAAAAAAGCCGGGATTCCTCTTTCTTTGAAAATGGCCTGGGTTCCTGTAATATCGTAGGGGCTACGAAAGAAGTTCAGCCGCTGGTTTTCTGTATCAAACAGGGCACTGCATGCACGGTTATCTCCATCCCTTGGCTGTCCACAGGAACCAACATTAATGACCCAGGTGGATGGTGGTTGCGACTTGAACTCGTAACCTTCTTCTGGATTTACGGCCATTCTGGAGGAGCCGGATCCGGTATTTTGAATGGATGGACGATGGGTATGCCCATAAAAGCAAAACATTGGTTTTCCCAAAGCATTGGCCAGAGGATGCTGCCAGTGATCGTGAGTGGGATAATAACACCAGCTTTTATAGTCTGAAGGGTGGGCATGGGTCAAAAAGATACATAAGGAATCCAGTTCAATAAAATGCTCCATAGCCAGGGAGTGAAGCCAGTCAATCTCTGAGGGACCGAGTTGTTCTCTGGCCTTAAAAATTGTATCGGCCACCTGTTCGTGGTAACTGGCCACACTCATTTTACCAAGCAGGGCATGGTCATGGTTTCCGGCAATCAC
>JACFNL010000066.1 GCA_019454875.1 Candidatus Cloacimonadota bacterium
AGTTTTTGGTTATGCTCGGCCTCATGTTGAGAGAACAGTTCCCTGACATTTTCCAAAGTGAAGTTACCAAGTCTTACAGACTCGGCCTTGATGTTAAAACAGGAACCACCGGTCAGCCAGGTATCTTGCTCTTTGGAGTAAATACGGTAGTCCTTTAAATCCCGCACTCCATTTAAAATAATGGATTGGGGGAAAGCATTTGGTCGATGGTCGTATCCGGCCCGAAGCTGGCGCAAAAGAGCAATGAGGGACTCTCCGGCCATAGAATCAATTTCATCGATCACTAAAACAATGGGTTTTTTGGAAGCCTTGGACCAGCTTTCCAGACAGGATTGAACCCCTGATTTATCCTGCATAAAATCAAAGGCAGTGGGCAGGTGAGAAGCCGGATATAGAGTTCTTGCTCCATCCAATCTGCGAAGTATAATCTGATTGGCTTCAAGAACATTGTCTCTGGCAGACTGGGCAGATTCTACCGTGATATGTAAGGCCAGATACTGTCCTTCTTCATTTAATCTTTTACAGATTTCCCGAAGCAATGTGGTTTTACCGCTTTGCCTTGGGGCATGATGGGTGAAGTATTTTCTTTGATCAATCAGCTCAAGGATTGGTTTGGTTCCAAGAGGCCGCCAAACAGTGTAATGAATATCTGGCTGATTGGCCCCGGCTGTGTTGAAAAACTTTTTCATGTCAGAATTATACCATGAGCGCAGATGGGGGTTTTTCATTCATATCTTAAACAGTCAATCGGATTGAGCCTCGAAGCCTGAAGGGCCGGGTAATAACCAAAAAATATACCAACAAAAGCCGAGAAGCCAATTCCAATGGCATAAGCCACCTTAGGAATAACTACAGATACGGAAAAGTAGTATCCAATGGAGTATAAAAGGCTTACGGCTAAAATAGTTCCGAGTAGACCGCCACTAAAGGTCATTACCACAGCTTCCAGCAAAAACTGTCTTAAAATATCTCTGTTTTTGGCCCCGATTGCTTTGCGAACGCCAATTTCAGCAGTTCGTTCTGTTACTGTGACAAGCATAATATTCATGATTCCAATGCCACCAACAAGCAGGGAAATCGCTGCCATTCCTCCCAAAAAAACCGTAAACCAGAAACCAAGCATATTAAAGGTTTCCATGATGCGGCTCATATTGATTATACGAAAATCTGGGTCTTCAGAAACCCGAATGCGATGCCTCTGTTTTAAAAGATCAGATACCTGATCCTCAGCCATCAATACATCTTCTTCACTTATGGCTGAGGCATCAATACGGTGTAAGGCCGTTCTTCCCATCAGCTTTTTCATCATAGTGGTATAGGGAATCAAAATCTGATCATCGGGGCTCATGCCCTCTTCCCCTCTTTCCTTTAAAACACCGGCCACAAAAAACACTGTATTGCGAATACGAAACTCTTTGCCCAGGGGCGATTCCAGGGGAAACAAATCTTTAGCCACTCTGGATCCTAAAAGAGCAACCCTATCCATGGAAATGACCTCAGGGGTCTGAAAAAATCTCCCTTCCAAAACCTCAATTCCATGAATGCTCTGGTATGTCGGTGCCACTCCCTGAACAACCACATTGCGATTTCTGGCCCCGGCCTTGATTTGCAGACCAAATCCAACCACAGGGGAAACCCTTTGGATTTTAGCAAGTTTCAGAATTTCTGTGGCATCATCCAAAGTCAGGCTGTCAGCCTGAACCGAGCGGATCCCACGGACTTTTTTCTGGGTAGGCACAATTATCAAAAGATTGGTCCCCATTTTGCGGATCTGATTTAAGGTGTGCTGCCTTAGACTTTCGCCTAAAGACAGACTCGCTATCACTGAACCTACCCCAATTATTATCCCAAGCATGGACAGTACCGAACGCAACCGGTTGCCCCAAAGGGACATAAAACCCATCCGTACAATCGAAAAAATTGGCATGACTAAAGCCGAATGGAGGCCCGTCCCCGTTTTTCCCACTGTTCATCAAGAGTGATGGAACTCACCTGAACCCTGGAGGCTGAATCAAGTCCGTCCAATACAGAAAAACACTGCCCATCATCCATACCAAGCCTGACAAATGTTTTTTTTGGCTCAGAATCACCCTGTTTTGCCATCACCCAAGGTCGGCCCCTGTCCTCATAAATAGCCTGAAAAGGAAGGCATAAAACTTTGCCTGGGGATTCAACCTCAATTTCAATACTGGCCGACATTTCTGGCTTGAGAAGTTTTTTGTCCGCATCAGTAATTTCAACATCAACCTGAAACAAAACCACATTCTGAATGGTTTCACCCATAGCGGCCACACGGATAACCCGTCCCTCAAATCTGCGAAACAAAAAAGAATCTACAGAAAAGCTGACCCTCTGCCCAACCCTTACCCTGCCAATATCACTCTCATCTACCATGGCCCGAACCATCAAACGATTCGTGTCGGCAAGAGTCAAAATGGTCGTTCCTCCTCCAACATTGGAAATGCCGGAGGATATAATCTGCCCTACCTGAATCTTTAAGGCTGTTACCACCCCATCCATCGTTGCAAAAACCCTGGTATCTGCCAAAGCCTGTGAGGCCAGTTCCAGTGCTACTTCTTTTAACTCAACATCTCTTTGAGCAATTTCTACTTCCAGTGTTTTAGATTCCAGTCTTTTAAGATCAAGCCTCAAATCCTCCAGGCGAAGTTCAGCCTTTTCCATATCCGACTGGGAAAGTAATCTTTGAGTGGTGGCTGTCTCCAAGTCCTGGGGAGTGCTAAGGTTTTTAGAGATTAAATCCTGAATCCTTTTTTCATTACGAGTCAAATCTTCAAATTTCGACCTGGCATACCTTAAATTGGATTGGGCCTCAATTGTACGAAGCTCAACCTCCCGCTGAAACACTTCTTTAGAAATCCTGGCCTGCAAAGCCCTGTTTTGAGAAATTTTTAAGTTTACCTCGGCAGATTGAAGCCTCCGTTTTTCTTCAACAGGATCAAGCTCCAACAACAAATCCCCCTGTTTTACCAGGGAGCTTTCCTGATGAGGTATGGAAATGACCTGACCGGAAGCCTTACATTTTACTTCTACACTTAGCCAGGGCAGAATTTTTCCGGTGGCATGAACACGAATCTCAAGCTCTTTTTTTTCAAGGGCTTCAAATACAGGTTTATCACTATCTGGAAGTTTATTGGGGCCGGAGCAGCCAACTAGCCAAAACCCCAGAATTGCCAGTACCTTCCTCATTCAGACTTCCTTGCAATTTTATGATAGAACCGGGGGAACCAGCCCTCACCTAAAATTTCCAAAACCTGTGTTTGAACTTTGCGGGAGTTTTGCGCCGGCAGAAGAAAAATAACAGACTGCATCCACAGCACCTGTCTTAAGGCAGCTAGAAGCTCTGCGTTTAGGATCCAGTTGTTAATAATTGAAACCTCAGTACTTTGCACACCAATCATGAGTTCCCTTAAGTCCATTGGCTCTGAAGCTAAAATCCCGGATTGCATGAGCGATTGATTGAGGCTTGCGGCTGTGAGTAATGGATCAAAAATAATAATCAACTCTCTTTTTTTCAACCTGGCTAAGAAGTTTTTAGGAAGTGCGTACAACTCCTTGCTTCCTGGCCTTGCAAACTTTTTTAGCCACTGTGAGCCTTCAATCAGTGCTTCCTCCAGCCTGGCATGATTTTCACCAGCCTGAAGAATTCTATACAGGCCCCGGGCCACAATATCTTTTCCACCCAAAGCCAGAAGAAATCCTTCCGACAAAGGTTCGCCCGATTCAACCCTCTCAAGCACAGTGCGAAAAAAAAGATCCTGCTCCACTTCAGATATTTCTGAGAGTGCCTGGCGCAAAGGAACCCTGGAACGCAATAATTCTGCCAGCTTTTCAAGAAATTGTGGATTTAGGGCTTTACATTTTGACATCGGGGATTAGAATCTGCACAAAAAGAGGAGAGTTCATGTTGCGTCGTATCATAACAAGTCTATTGGCACTCAGTCCATTCATGCATTTACAGGCTGCTGATCAGGTTCTTCGTGTACCAAACACGGCTGAAAACCGCATGATCCTGGAACAGTTGGAACTGGAACATGACTGTTATGGTAAAAGCCCGGAGTATCTGGATTTTTTGTACGATAAGAGGGCTAAAAATCTGCTGGAACAGCGAAACACTTTTAGAAACATTCTCTTACGAAACAGCAAGGTCTATGTAGAGGATGTTGATGCCTTAAACCGTTCCCTGGTTACTCGTGATGATTTGGGCAAATACCATACTCTGGAAGAAACCGAAGCTTCCATCAAGGAATATGCGGATAAATATCCGGATCTGACTATCTTAAAATCCGCAGGAAACACCCACGAAAACCGCAATGTCTGGGTACTTGAAATCAGCAATAAAAAAACTGGCGGGGACAAATCCAGCTTTTTGATTATGGGTTCACATCATGCCAGAGAATGGATCTCCACAGAAGTTCCCCTGGCCCTGATGAAACACCTCCTGGATAACTATGGAAAAATAGATGCAGTGACCAAGGTTTTGGATGAAAGCCGGATTGTAATTGTACCTATGGTAAACCCTGATGGCAGTGCACATTCCAGAACCAAACAAAGAATGTGGAGAAAAAACCGCCGTCCTGTAGCTTCCTCAATTGGTGTGGACAACAACCGAAACTATGCCTTCAAATGGGGCACAACCGGAGCATCTCCCAACCCTTCCTCAGATACATACAGAGGGCCTGAACCCATGTCTGAAATTGAAAATCAGATCGTTGTAAATCTACAGAAGGAATATGATTTTGATACTGCCGTGTCCTTTCATTCCTATTCCGAACTGGTTTTGTGGCCCTGGGGATACACAGGAAAAATCAAATCCAAGGATCATCAGGTGTTTGAAAAACATGGTAAGGCCATGGGACAGATACTTGGATACAAACCCATGCAGATCTCTGGTTTATATGAAGCATCTGGTGGATTTGATGACATGTTGTACGCCGATTTTGGAGTGCTGACATACACCATTGAATTGGGTAAATGGTTTGTGCCCCAGGAAAATGAAATCGACCCGATCTGTGAGAAATCCATTCAGGCCATGATGTATCTTTTTGAAAATGCTAAAAATCCTCTGCCAGTCAATCAGGATCCCGCCTATGTGACAAAAGGAATTCTACAGAATGTAGTTCGGGATTTAGTAATAGATGACAATCAGAGCCGACTTGATATCAGTCTCTCTTCTCTCTCACTTCTTCCCGATTCAGCAATCCAGCTGGCTATGGATGGGCTGGAGATGGAAACCAGACTTAGAGATCAGATCTTTGATTACATCAACCGCCATAGAAGCTTTCACAGGATGCAGAACTGATGTCTGAGCTGGGGAAAAAGATAAGTCAGCTTTGCCTGACATGGCCCGGCACCACCGAAGATGTGAAATGGGGTGCCGATCATGTGTTCTCTGTCAAAGGAAAAATGTTTCTGATTCTCCCTTATGAATCAGAAAAACCCTGGCTCAGCTTTAAGGCATCGTCTAAAGCATTTGAAGATCTGGTCTCTACTGGCCTTTTTACCCCAGCCCCCTATCTGGCCCGTGCCAGCTGGGTAATGACAAGATCTCCTGAGGACATGGACTGGTCCACGATAGAAGAACTGATTCGGGAATCCTACGATCTGGTGGTCGCCAAACTGCCTAAAAAAACACAGAAAGAACTGGGATTTAACCTTTGATTGGTCCGCTCTGTTCTATTTTTTTCAAAAAACCAATCGCTGACAGAAGTACATCATAATCAGGATCCTGAATCAGCCCTAAAATAATCTCTCTGGCCTGTGGCATTCCGGTAACACTTAAAGCCCAAAGGCAGGATAGGCGCATCCACTTGTTAGTCGATGAAGCCATTTCTGCCAGGACACTAAAATGCTGGATTTCTCCAAATCGTAAACAGGCAAGGGCTGCATTGGCCCTGGCCCGATTGTTATCATCCTGCAAAAGTCTTTCAATCTGATGCAGAGCCTGCTGAGCATTCATTGCCATGAGGGAATCTATGGCATTGGCACGAATCCTGCCAATCGGTGATGAAAGGGCCTGTACCACTCTTAAAAGAACCTGATCGGTTTTAAAATTGCCCAGTACCCTGACGATGGATGCAATGTCATTTGCATTATCCTGCTCGTCCAGTGCTTTAATCAGAAGAGGTAATGACAGTGGGCTGGCGATCTGGCCCGAAGCCATGATTGCCTGTACCTTAAGCTGCACATTTTTGTGTGAAAAGTAGGAATGCAGGATATCCAGATGCTCCACCTGCTTGCGAAATCCAATCTCAGATAAAATAGCCATGTCCAGATTGGGGTGTTTCCCTAAAAGACTGAGATATACGGGCATGACCCTGGCTGAAGAACACTTGCCAAGACATTCTATGATCTTGGTCTGAATCATGACCTGCGGTGCCTCACAAAGCATTTTCAGAAGATCTTCTTCCAGATCAGGACTAGCCCCCCTCCCAAATAGTACCAGGGTGGCAAACTTCAAAACAGGATCTTCCTGATGCAAAAGCTCCTTGTACAAAGGCAGGGGGTTTTTGCTCTGTCTGCATAAAATATACGCATGCCAGTGATTCAGGCTTGGATTTTCATGGAAGAGAATGCCCAGAAGCTTTAAGGTTTTTTCATTAGTAATTTTTCCAAATGCTTTGGCAATTGCATACTGAACCTCTGGCTCAGTTTCCACTTCCAGGGCCGAAACCATGGGAGCCGCAATCTGTGGAATATCAATTTTTGTCAGGGTTCGCAGAATGGAAATTTTCACAGCCTGTCTGGCATCTGGCAAGTTATCAATCAACATGCGCATGATAGGCACATCTTCAGTCTGATAAAGAAGTCTGGTCAGATCTGCCATCATACTGGACTGCGATTCTTCCAAATCCTGAAGCGATTTGATCAAAGCCAGAAACAGTCTTTTATCGTCTCTTTGCGGAGACTGAATTGTGGCTCTCAAAATTGTGGGTCTTACTCCTGGGGCCACACCACGAATGGCTTTTTCCATCAATGGATTTAAAGGGTCGGATTGAATGTTTAATATCAGATTCAGAATGGCTGCGCGAATCTCTGGGACCTGTTCTCTTTCCAGATGATTGATCACCACATTCATATGATATTCTTTGTTGAGCCGACCAATACTATGCACTACTGAAAAACGCACGGACGGATCGCGGTCATCAAGGTAATCCAATACGGTATCTGAATCCCTATACACTCCAAAATTACCTAAAGCCTCAATCACCCTGGTCTTTTTTTGTGTGTCCGCTTCCCTTAGCTGCTCTCGGATTTCATAGATGTTTTTAAGCGCCTGCACCTCATAGGCCACCACATTCTGGGATTTCCCCTTTAATTTTAGCCCATGCATTGGCTCACAAATCAAAACATCCTGCATTGATTCATAACTGCTCTCTGAGATAAGAATTGTGCCGTGACGGGCAGCCCCACACAATCTTGAACTGACATTGACACAGTCCCCAATTGCCGTATAGTCCAGGAATTGATCACAGCCTATGGCCCCAACCAATGCTTCTCCTGTACAAACCCCAATACTTGCTGTCATGGCATGTAAACCCTGTTCGATCCAATGCTGAGTAATTTCACTCATCTTGGCCTGCATGGCCAAAGCACATTCAACCGCTCTTTCCGCATGATTGCTGATTCTGATGGGGGAACCAAAAATTGCCATGATTCCATCCCCAAGATATTTATCCAGGGTTCCATCATAAGCCACAATCAAATCGGTCATTTCCTGAAAGTAAGTGTTTAACTGTCTTGTGACAACCGCAGAATCTGCCTGCTCCGTAAATGCCGTGAACCCGTTTATATCCACAAACATAGCCGTAATCCTGTGTCTGCCCTCAAGCTCAAGGCTATAGTCCTCATTTTTAAGAATCTTATCCCCGATTTTGGCCGAAACAAAGCGTTTAAACAGGCCACCTAGCCGTTTCTTTTCTATTTCCCGATAGATCACGGCCTTAGAAAATCCAGAAAGGAGTGTGACAAGTCGGATATCTGCACTACAGAAGTTTTTCAGTCCATTTTTGTTGAGCAGTATAAATACACCTCGTGACTGCTGATAAAACTGGATGGGCAGTACCAGGGAGGTTTCCAGTTTTTCAAGGCCATATTTTTCACCCTTAAAAAACTTGCCCCCATAACTTTCCGAAAACACACCACGAGTTTCCGAATCTTTGGCAAGAGAACGAAAAAACTCAGTCTGACCAACCCAGAATTCGTTGCCCGCATCATTACCAGCCTCAAGTTTATAAACACCACTTTGAGGATCAAGCATCAAAAAAATAACTATCTGACAGTCTATGGTCTCAGCCAGAAGCTGGCCCAGACATTTGAAGAAAAAACCTGCCTGTGGACTCATATCCACGATATAGGTAATCTTGTTAATCAGGGAAACTTCGGCCTCCACCAGCTCCAATCTGCGCTTCAGCTTGATATTCTCAATCGCCACCCCAAGCCCTTTAAAAATGTCCTTTAGAAAATCCAGATCCTCAATTAGAAACTGGGGTCTCTTTTTGGGATTGGCCAGAACCAAAATTCCACGGGCATCCTGAGTAAAATCCACGGGATAAAAAAGCGCGGAACGAAAGCTGTTTTTAGGGATGGTCGGATCAATCTCGTTCACTATCTGAGCCGGTCGCCCAAACATCTGAAAAGCCATATCCTTTAACTGGTAAAAATACTGGCTGGAGTTCAACTCAAAAGCAGCCTGATTGCCAAATACAAACTTGGCCTCGGGAAGTAAATCCTCGCGTTCAAAATAGAATACATATTCCAGATCAAAGGCTTCGGCCAGAATTGATTGTAAAAGCCTCTGGAAATCCCCACTGTCACTAATCAGGGTCTTTGCAATCGTTTCACTCAAACTCGTGTTCATGGATTACCTAACTTCAGAAGTGGCATGGCAAAGGGATTCACAAACGAAGCTTTGACACAGTCTTTGAGGTGAATAAAATCGGACTCCATCTGATCCAGTGTTTCTTTTAAGGTCAATACCTCATTCAGACACAAGGACACCCACTGCTGATTATCAAAAAAGGCACTCAATACATCTCTTAATTCATTGAGATAAGAATCACTACCATAACTGTAACGATTAAACTGGGCCTCAATACGGGCCAAAGACTCTGTTTGCAAATGATGGTGATTTTTTAGCTGTTCCGCCATTACCCGGCAGATATGCAATATCAAATGTTTGTATTGGGATGGATCCGATTTTAACTGATCACAGGCAATCACATAGACCCGGGAATCCTTTGAAGCTCTTAACACAAACAGTTCATCCCCAATCCGTCTGTAGTTTAAGTCTATAAAACTCAGGGCTTTAACACTTCCGATAATGTCTCCACAATGGGAAAATGTTTTTACAAACTGCCCCTGATAATCCAAAGCCAGTTCCCCACTGCTGACAAGATAAATATAGTCATTCCCCTGATCCTGTAAGGGCAACACAGTGTCTGAACTACACTCCATCATTTTAAGACCATTAAATGCTTCATCACTTTCACTAAGTGAAACTGTGGTCCTAAGTCCTGGACTGATGGGCAAAAAACCATGTCCATCCCCACTCTTTTCAACCAGAATTGATTTTTGCCAGAACTTGTTGCAGATATTTTTTAGAACCTGCTCCCCTGTTAACTCATGCCTGTTTTGTAAACCCTCTACAATGGAGGCATAACGGCCTCTTACAGTATTTGTAATAGCATAAAGCTGCATCAGAATACGATCGTACTTTTCTATGCCGCTGATAGTATCGTATAGGCGTTTAGCAACCGTCACCGCCACGCTGAACCCTAGTTCCGGATTTTCAAGAAAGGTTCGGGAAAATCCTTCACCGGAAGCTGGTATGGACTGCACCACAGAACGATTTTTGGCACGGATTGTTGCTGTTCTGGTCTGACCAAGCAAAGGCCCCATTTCTCCAAAGTTAACCAGTCGCCCCCTCAGAGTGGCTATACTGTTTCCATACCCCTGAATCACTTCCTCCCGACTTTTGCGGGAACTGCATTGGGACAATCTTTGTTCATCCACAAGAATTACTTCAAGTTCCCCTTCCAGAAGAATATAAAATTCTGTGGATGGATCTCCCTGTAAACAGACAAATTCTCCACTGGCGTAAACCTTGCGATTCAATTTTAAGGAATGAATTCTCTTTCTTAGAATCTCCTCAAGATTGGCTTCCGTGTCGATCCAAAGAGTTTCAACCCCCATATCGCGAATGGATTGAATCTGAACCTGATTCAGGATGGTTCCTTTTTCGATTTGGAAATCCCTGACCATAACGGCCATGCCCAAAACCATTCCTTCTATAATTTCACTGATGTGCAAGGCTTCCATGAGGCTCCTGCCGGGGGTTTTTACAATCCAAAAAGTAACTTTGAGTATATCAAATGCATAAAAAACTGCACTCCTAAAAAATATGGAGTACCCTGTTTTACTACAGAAGGACGGTAAATATGTTATCAAGGCTCAAAAACCTCTTTCCACCTCATGTCACACAAGAGCCACCATTGAGTCTCAATTCAGATTCCGATTGTTTGCGATCCAGACTAAGTGAAATCCAGTCCGAGATTGATACTCTTCGAGAAGCCCTTTCTGTTGAAGAAGAGTTACATACCAGTCTCATAAGATTTACAGAGTCTCCAAAATCTATCAAACAGATATTTTTGAGTCTAATGAGGTGCCTTGATCAGCAGGTTCAATCAAATCTGGCTCTGCAGGCACTTGCAGAACAGGGGCATGCCACCCAGAACACACAATTGCATCTCGTCCAGGAACTACAGTTCGAATCCTCAATTTTATCCCGCAGTTTTGATGACTTTGTTGTGCGTCTCAAACAGATTGAGAAGTTAGCAAAAGACCTGGAAAATCTAACAGAACATATCCATATCACATCTCTTAATGCCAGTGTGGAAGCCCATCAGGCAAAAACAAGCGGGTCGGGATTTGCCGTTTTGGCCCAGGAATTCAGACTTCTTGCCAGTCGCTCTCAACAGCTTTCTAGCTCTGTAAGAGAAGTCACGGACGCGGTGATTGAAGATGCAGAAAATCTTTCACACCGATTTCATGCAATTTTGCAGGCTGTGGAACAGATAGAGGAGTTGGCAGACAGTATTGGGGATGGTGCAAAACATCTGGATTCGCAGTCCAACAAGATCGGAGAGGGATTAAAATTCTCCATGTTATGCTGCAAGGTGGGTGTTGCCTGTCTTGAAGAAATGGAACTTAAGCGACTGGTATACTCGTCTATGGTGCACAGGTATCCGGTCATTTCTCCGGCTGAGTTTCCTAATGAAACCGATTGTCCTTTGGGGCAATGGTATCGCGAACCCTCTGTAAGGTCTGCCTTTGGTCATTCCCCGGCTTTTAGAAGTTTGCAGTCACCGCATGAGAACACGCACAACTTTGGCAAATCGGTAATGATTCATCTTGCCCACCATGATTATTCTGCTGCCCTTAACAGTCTGGTAAACATGGAAAATGAAAGCCTGGTAGTGTTAAAGGGGCTTTCCCAGATTTTGAAGGATGGGGCAATGGTGTTTCTTACAGATCCTCAATAGCCCAACGGCTATTTTTCTTCCTGATCAGCCCTCGATAATGCCGAAGCATTATAGCCACAATTCCAAACAGAATCACTTCTTCTCTGGCAATTGCAAAGGCTCTGACAAAACGACGCATTGCCTCACTGTAACGCACCAGTTTAAATATACGAAAAAGCCTGAAACAACAAATACTTCCAGTCTCCTAAGCCATAACCTGTGTTGCTCTGTGAGATCGGGCAAGGTCTCCAGAGAAAAGGAGGCCACAGACACAAGGATTAAAAACTGTATCAAAAGATTGAAGAACCTTCCTGCCCCAGCATTGTCTCCATCCAGTATCGTTCTGATTTTATCTTTTATTGAAATTTTCATGTTACTCCAGGATAGAAAAAAAGCTCCCGGCAAGACACTGTGTGGTTATGAGGAAACACCCACCCCATAAACAGCCAGAGCCTCTGTGTGTCTCTGGATAACCAGATCCTTCAACCAGATGGGCTCAATAACTCTTACCTGGGCCCCATACCGTAGGATTTCATGGATCAGTTCATCAGGGTTACTGAAGGGAAGGCTGAGTATATACCGTTCATCTTCCCACTTGCCTTTTTGCTGAGGATGCCAGATTTCATCAGCCACATACTGAAGACTAGGCCCAAAAAATTCCAGTACTGCCGTCTCCACATCAAAACCACGCCATAGCCCAAAACCTTCTAGGCAATAGTCATCCAGCTGTTTGTCATCTATAACCAACATTTCCTGATCCAGTTCTGAGGGTTGTTGTATGCGATCCAGAGCAAAGGTCTTTAGCCCCTCACCTTCTCTACACCAGGCCAACAGATACCAGTTGCTCCGATAGAATACAAGTCTTTGAGGATCAATAATTCTTTGGGTGATCTCATCACGGCTACGGGAATGATAGGTGATCTTGAGTGGCCTTTGATTCAAAAGTGCCTGTGCTACCCCAGCAAAAATCTGCGTACAAACCGGCCTTTGATACAGTGGCTGAATCTGTATTGTTTTGTTCAGTGACTGTGCTGATTGCCCACACAAACTTAATACATCCTTAATCCTTTGGCCCAAAGGTTCAAGTATGGGGCTCAAAATTCCAAAGTCCAGATCTCCTAACAGATTATGAATCAGAAGCAGGGCATAAAGCTCCCTCTGATTCAACCAGAAGCCCGGCAATTCAAATCGCTCCTGGTCTGGATCATAAATATAGCCATTGGATTTTTTGTCATAAAGGATCGGGGCCCCAAAATAATCCCGCATTTTCTGAAGATCTCGGTTAAAGGTGGCCGAAGAAACCTCTAACGCCTCGGTAATCTTCTTGAGTGATACAGGTCTCCCCTGCTGCAAAAAACGATGAATTCTGAATATGCGTTCAATCTGTGTCATAGGACTTCTCCAAAAAATTAGCAATTTTATTTTACTCTATCGCCCCATGATAGAGCACTGTGTTTACAGTAGTGTATCGAGTCATTCATAGCCAAACAGGGAGAAATCAAATGTTTTTAAACTACTCAACACCAGAAAGCAACCGCGTCAACAATTTTCTAAGGCTGTTGGATCAGATTTATGATCGCGATCCAAAAATTGCCCTTGAATTTATCTCTCATTGTATTAATGACTATAAAGATACCAAAGGACTTGAAACCCAGGCACAACATGAACAGGGCAAATTTTTTCAAAGTGGATACCTGATTCAGCCAGGGCTGAAGCTAACCGTGATGACTGATTCTGGCTCTCAACTTGATGTGAAAAAATTAAAATCCGATATTCGCGCACTAGATGTCCCAAAGTATGAAAAGAATTGCGTGCTTCTTATTTCAGTCAAGAAATACGATTTGTCTCCCGAAGACTTTCAGGACTTCAATGTTCACTTTGCTTACGAAACGTTTGAATCGTTGTGCCGACACAAACTTTGCGATTTGCGCTCCCAAGAGATGAATGACATCGTCAGCGAATACATCCAATACTGTCTGGAAGATGGGTTGATTGATGGCTTCCGGCACTATATAGGGATTGTTGACAATACAAACATTGAGCCAATGAGAACTTTTGGAATCTACGATGAGCCAGTAGAATGCGGCTTTTCCTCTCATGGCTATATAGGTTTTTGCCTCGAGCGAAACATGAAATTTCTTTATAAAATTGATTCCATTGTCCGGGTTTCGCTTGAATGTGAAAAACATGAGCTTGAGAATCAGAGTCTGATAGCTCAAACAATGGTGCTGAAACACGATACCGAAACAGTTGGAGACGAAAGAGAACTCAAACGAAAACTAGCGGCGTATATCTCAGAACGATGGAAAAACGACAAAAAAGATCTACGGCATGGCTACCGCTTCTATTGCGGACAACCGTATGAGGTCCCCTTAAATTCAAATACTCGTTGCCTGCATCTTTTTAACATCACCTATTTAAGATCTACTCACGATAGAGCATTCCTGGATTTACGGACTGCATTTGAAGGAGATCTTGACTCCTTGAGTCCTCAACAAATCGCAATGGGACAGAATTTTAGATATGGACGGACTTAGGTCAGAGTCTCAATTGTAGATTCAGTTCGATGGGGATATAGTATTGGGGACAGTGACCAAAATGAGGATTGTATGAAAAATACGCTAAAAAATCTTTACACACACCTGATTGAAAGCAGGAAACACGAAGTCGAAGGCTGGCATGATACCTATTTTCAGTTTTGCGGTGAAGTGGATAACATCCGAAGCAATATCAAAGGTGGAAAAGACCTGTCTCCTGAAACTGATGGGGAATTCCTAAAAAAACTTATTTATGAAAGAGACAACGGAATCGCTACCAAGGGCCTGTCCGTTTTAAGTGATGAAAATTTTCAGGATTTCATCAAAAACAAGGATTTCATGTCCTCGCTACAAAATTTTATCCTAACTCCCGACAAAGAGAACTTTGATAAGTTTTGCAAAATATGGAATAACCTTAGCCCACGCAATAATCCTGTTCTTGTCAATCGTGTGGCGGCTGCCTGCGCAGGCGCACGCAAAGTCTCCACTACTGTGGATGAAGGTAAGTTCAATCAGGTCTTCCACTGGCTTGTTAATAAAGGCATTATCCAGGCATACCCAAAAGACAAGAATCAGGATTGGTTTTCAAAAAATGATTTTCTGCTGGAGTTCATCAATAATGAGTTCAGCGATAAGCTCAAAGAAGGCTCAACGGATGAGTTTTATCTCAGCATGTTTGTCTGGAAACTCTATGAAAATATTTCCAATCCATTTCGTTTGAAAAAGCAGACCGTTAAATATGGTGCTCCAGGAACAGGCAAAACATACCAAGCTCGGCAGCAGACCTCTCTGCTGTTTGATATCTGGAAAGACGAGTTTGCTCCAGACAGTAATTTCAAATATGAAAACCAGAGGGAGCTAGTGCAGTTTCATCCTTCTTTCAGTTATGAAGACTTTATGGAGGGCTTACGCCCCGTACTGGATGGCAATGGAACCGCGCAGCTGACCTTGCAGAATGGTGTTTTTAAGGAGTTCTGCCGAAAGGCCGCAAAGTGGGAGATAGATGTTCACAACCTTGGTCTGGATAAGGATTGGGAATCAATTACGATTAATGACCTCAATCCGCATAAAGAAAAATTATCAGGGGAATATTGGCAGTATATCTTTGAAGTACCCGACTCATCCACGCTGGTATCTGAGGCTGTACCTCCATTTTTCTTTATAATTGATGAAGTCAATCGGGCTGAGTTGTCTCGAGTTTTTGGTGAGCTGATGTATTGCCTGGAATATCGAGGCATTAACGGCAAGATCAAAACCCAATATGCCAAACTTAATAACGAAGACACTGGAATGCTTAAAACCGAGCAAGGATTCCTATTTTTTATCCCGACAAACATCTATCTGATCGGAACGATGAACACCATTGATAGAAGTGTGGAAAGCTTTGACTTTGCTCTCCGACGCAGATTTTTCTGGGAAGAAGTAAAGCCAGATACAGGGGTGCTGAGATACCATCTGAAACAGTTCTGCGAAGCTTGGGAACAACTAGCGGATAACCTTGAAAGGCTGAATACCAAAATAGAAGAGCAACCCTTACTAGGCCCTGATTACCAAATCGGTCATGCCTATTTGATGAATTTGAAGTATGCCCAGAACCTTAAAGTCAATGAAGTAAGAAAGCGTGTCTGGGATGATTGTATCCGACCTTTGCTGCAGGAATACCTTCGTGGTTCCGGCAAGGAAGCTGAGCTCATTGGTTCTTTCGGAAAGGCATTCGGGATTTAAATTGTGTGGCTGTTCGATATCATAAAAAATGGAACACTAGTAGATAACCAGACTTATTTGGTCAATCAAGGCATCTTGACCAATGGGCGTTTGAGTGAGTCGATTATTCTCGGCACCAGATCGAAAGGCCAACATAACTGTTCGCATAACAATGAGTCTGAAATCTGGGTTTTTCTGAATTCAGTTTCCCGTGATGTTGAAAAAATGCTGAATGACAATGTTGCAGATGCCCTTATCCTCTTCAATGATGAAGATTACGAACACAATACGGAGGGCGGCCTTTTCACTGTTACCGGTACTGATGCCCAAAATTTCACCCTCAACACAGGCAATCTGATTGGCTTTGTTAAGCGTGACGATTATTCCCTAAAGATTAGCTCTCGGTTTGGAGATGCTTTCCTTAAGTACCTCATTGCCGATGTGGACGGATTTCTCGAACTGCAAAACATTGGCTGCGAAAGTCACACCGATGGATATCAGTGGCTCCTTGCATATCTTTGGAATATCAAGTTCAAGCGGGCTTACCGTCTGGGCCTGCCCAAGACCTACATTACAAAGAATGAGCGAATTTCCCGTGTTCGCGGCACAATTGATACGCTTGACTACTTCCGAAACAACACCTCTGGAAAATACTTGTGTTCGTACCGTGAACACAGCTATGACTGCCCTGCGACCTCACTTTTCATTAAAGCCTACGAGGAGGTTAAGCATTACTCCTTTTGCCAGAGTACAAGAAATATCTACAATGCATTTCTTACCGCTAGTCAGGGATTGAAAAGATCCCGTCGAGAAATCTTAAGAACACCGCATTTCACCAATCCCTTCTACAAGGACTATAATGTGCTCATAGATTTATCAAAGCGAGTCATCAGGCAACAAGGCTCTGATTTTGACTCTCAGCACGATTCGAGTGCATTCCTTTTCGATGTATCAATGCTTTTCGATGTATCAATGCTTTTCGAGTATTTCATAAGGAAGCTTATGAAGCGAAATGGGATTCACTTGCTTAGCAAGTTCGAACAAAGCTATGAAATACCAACAGGTATCGCCAACTACAAGCGCAAACTTGAGCCGGACCTTGTTTTTAAGAGTGATGGCGGCCTTTTTGTCTTTGATGTGAAGTATAAAGCCTTTGACGAAAAGTTCGGGGTCAAGCGTGAGGATCTTTTCCAATTGCACACATACATAGGGCAGTGCGGAAAGGGAGCATCGATAAAGGGGTGTGGCTTTGTGTACCCGATCCCAGAAGAGAGGTGGGCGGAACTCAATCTGGATAACACGCAGGGGCTAATCACAGATGTTATTCGCCAGCAAGGGCAAGAAATCCCCTTTCATATCATTTTCCTGAAAATCCCTGACAATACATCTCCTGATTTTAACCGGCACATGAACGAGCAGTGTCGTTTGTTTATTGATTCCATCCATTCGAAAATACTGGACGGAAAATAGTCATTGTATGGGTACCGATAGAGCTAATCAAAACTATCTACCAGATGTATGATTCTACTTGCAGTCTTTATAACCTCACGGAGATTTTCATCGAATTTTTCGGGATTATAGTCGGCGCGAACCCTTATATTTTTCAGCCTCTCCAAATCTACGCCCACTTTTTTCTGATCTTTTTGTCGATGCGACTTGAGGGCCTGAATAATATGCTCGTGTTTCTCTCCGTTGAGCTGGTGAGAGCGAATCAAATAGTTTTTGGTATGGTGGTAGGCAGCATAATATGTTCTTGATGCTACTGAGCGTTTGTAACTTTCTTGGGATGCATGCGGAAATTGGGACAGTTCCTCTGCGAACCGCAAGTACTCAAGCCAATCAAAAGCCATTACCACACCGTTACAACAACATTTATGGGTAGCTTGGGCCAGAGATCTAACCAGTACTTGTAATCGAAGTTATCCAGTATGGATGAGTCTTGAACACGATGCAGCCATGGATCATCTATTTGTATATTGGCATCATTTATTGCCACCCTGTACAATATCTCGGTGCCGTCCTCATTTACAGAAATTTCTATGGCTGACAGCTTGCCGGACACATACTGGTCAATTTTTCCTGGCAAACCTTTGATTACAGAAGTCAGTTCAGAATGGGCTGCTAAAACATCATCCAAGCGATCCCCGTTCTTGATACTTACTCTGGGATCAAGGGCAATCTCCTTGATTTGGCTGTCTGAACGATACTTAGAAATGTAAATCGACTGTGAACTTCCAAAAATCATGGAACGATTGTCCACCACTGATATTACAATAGGTTGAATAAAATCGGTAACATAACCCAATTCATTCATGTTACACCTTCGGACCTTGCTGCTTTTCGTAGTATTCCGTCAGTTTTTTAGAAACCTCTTCCCCAGTCAATAACGGGGAACCAAGACTATTTTCATAGTGTCCGATTAAGTTGTTCAAAACCATCTGAAACTGCTTGGCCGTGTTTGGACTCAACCGGACTCTAACTAGTGGCTTGGATTCAAGCTTATATACAAGAGCGCAGTCAGAACCTCCGATTAAAACCTCGAAGCCATTTGCATAAATTTCTGGAATAGGATTAGCACTACGCTCAATTAAAGCCTTCAGTTCTGCCTGTTTTGCTTCAAGCTCCTCCCGAATGCCTGCAATTTCATCTGGTGTGGTTTTACTCATCAGTTTTCCTCCCTATCCGCGACCAAAGCAGAATTTTTGAATACCTCTGCCAATTTGACACTATCCTCGCGGGCGGTCAAAACAATCTCAAACTTCGACATATCAAGAAGCTAATCTGTCACAGCATCTATAATAATATGTTATCAGACAATCTATAGAATTTGTTACTTCAACTTAAGCCGCAATCCCATACAGCGAATCGGTAGGCGGAAGTTGTGGTGGCAACACCACCAAAACTCATCTATCTGTTGAGAGTAGTGGATTGTTTGCCTGGTGGCCTGGTGTTTTCCTCTATGCGAAGCTGGCACAAGGCCTTCTGAGCCCTCAAGAATAATGAAAATGCTGCGCTTCGGCCCTGAACATAACCTGATACTGCCAATAATCCGGTTGGAATCAAAATTGTCCACAAAGGTAAACTGAACTGGTAGGAAAGCCCATAGCCCAAACCGGCACCAACTAGAGAACCTGTCAGAACATAATTTTGAATGATGCCATTTCCCTGCTGGTATAGGCCCTGTGCAAATTCCAAAATGATTTCTGGTTGATAACTGACTTTCATGATTTTTTCCCTTTGATTGAGTGGTGCATCCCTAAGACTACCAATACATCTCTATCACCAAACGATAGAGAGAAAAAATTTTGAAAAACCCTGTCTATATCATTCCTTGATAGAGCTGTGTGGTTATGCTTTACCTATGACCAAAAGAGGTGAAGCATGGATTCTTTAGACACAAAACTGGCTAAAAAAAATTTACGGATCAAGTTGATGGGCATCGGTGGTGGAGGCTGCAATACTGTGGATTACATGATAGACAATCATGTTTCTGGTATTGAGTTCATGGCCGCCAATACCGATCATGAGGCTTTGCAGGACCGAAAAGCCACGATAAAAATTCCACTGGGTTTAAAATCGACAGAGAGCAAAGGGCAAATCATTTCTGCCATTAAGGATGCTGACATATTGTTTCTGGTAGCTGGATTTGGTGGAGCTACCGGTAGTGGTGCATCCTCAGTGATTGCGGAATTAGCCAAAGAGATGGGAATTTTTACCATAGCAATAGGGACAGAACCATTTTCATTTGAAGGGAAAAAACGCAGACAAGCCGCAGACGATGGCATAAACAGCCTAAACGATCGAGTTGATTCACTAATTCTAGTCGCAAACGACAAGCTATTAGAAATAACTGGTGGAGATACCACAATTAAAGAGGCGTTTGATATGGTGAACTCTACCTTGAGTAATTCCATACAGGGGCTTACAAATCAGATCCTTTGTTCTGCGGAATCTAGCCTGGACTTTGAGGATATTAAAGCTCTGTTAAAGGATTCTGGCATGGCTCGATTGGGGTTCGGGGAAGCATCCGGCAATGATAATCTTGTTCATGCCGCAGAAATAGCCATTAACTCCCCGCTTTTGACTACAGATGTTGCCAGAGCAAAAACCATCATTGTTTCTATTACTGGTGATGAGGATACAAAAATCTCAGATGTCTATCCGGCTGTGGAAATAGTTAAACAAAAAGTCCACAAAGACGCTCAGATTCTATTTGGTCTTACCAGAGACAAAACATTCAAGAACAAGGTTTCAGTCTCACTCATTCTGAGTACGGCTTCTGAAGCTTAAACAAAAAAGCTCCCGGCCTTTAGAGCCGGGAGCTTTGCGAGAAAACCAATTGTCACCGAGTGCGGAAGCCTTAACGCTTTCCCATTACCAATGCTGTG
>JACFNL010000203.1 GCA_019454875.1 Candidatus Cloacimonadota bacterium
CTGAACTTTACAGAAATCAATTTGGCAGCAGTCAGATTGTTACTTTAAAAGGCAAACAGGAACCACAGGAAGTATACGCAGTATTATGATGAAATATATTGTCCTGTTTTTTTATGTCCAGTCGAGAATTTTGGGTAGTGGCCTGGTTGAAACCCTGGAGTTTGTAAACAACTATTGTGTCTCTGAAATCGCCCAAAAAATGTCTTTGTTAGATTCACAAAAAGACTGGGAAAATTTTGTCAATGAATCACTTCCCAAGGCCTCCGTGTATGTGGCCAGGAGGGGCAGGATTGCCGGTGCGTTTGGCAGGGGTACAGGTGATTGGCTCAAAGAGGGTTTTGAGAAGCAGTTTCTGTTTGGTATACATCAGGGTGGGCAGGTATTTGAAAACCAGGCGGCCACCTTTTTTTCACGGCAGGTTCTCTGGGGGGATTTTTTGGCCACCGAAGGCCGGATGCAGGCTGTGTATACCAGAAGGGTCAGGGCGGCCTATTTGTGGATTCGCCTGGATCAAATTACGGTGTTTGTACTATTTAAGGCCGATGATTTGCCCCCGATTTCCTGGTGGAAGGTACATTATCAGGAACATTTACCAAAGGACGAGGGTGATTTTGAAACGGGGATTTGGGCTCATTATCTGGGCGCAGTGATTTTGTTTACCATTCTGTTTCCCACTCTTTTCTGGATTCGGGTCAGGATTCGTTTTTGTCTCAGATTCGGGGTGTCACTTCTTCTTTTATTGATTCTGAGCCTGATTCTGGTTTCCCTGTTCACTGAGTCACTGATTCAGGAGAAGGCGCAGACCATTAAAAATGAGTACATGGCTGAAAAACAGAGACAGATTTTTGAGATGGAAGCAGGGTATCTCGACTTTTTGAATGAGTATGCAAAAAATCTGTCCCAGGATTTTCAGAAAATTGGTCCCCCAGCCTCGATTCTGGAAGGTGGGTATTTTGCGGTAGGGAATACTCAGGGACTGGTACTTGAGTCAAATCCAGTGCCTTCCGTGCAGTTAAGTGCCCTGTTTTGCAAAATGTATCCCTATTTTATCTATAAAAACAAGCCGGATGAAACCCTTCTGAAAAAACTTGAGTCCTGCCGTGATCAATCGGCCATTGTCAAGGTTACGACAGATCGTGGCATGGGTTCGATGGTACGGGGTTTAGCTTCGGGTAGTGAAGAGAGATTTCGGGTATCAAACCTTCAGGGTTCCGGTCTGGCCATCTGGCACAAAACCTTGATGGAGGGGCAGGAGCCCACCGTAATTATGGTTGTACATTCATCCTCGGATTTACAAAGGATTTACTGGGAGAAGGTATTGGATGAGGGCAGGCTGAATCTTTTGGCAATTGCTGATTTAACTTCTGCCGTTCTTTATCAGAAGGATAAGAATCACTCATTAAGCACTCGTACTCTGCTTAAGGATCCTGGTTCAAACTCTTCTCTGGTTTTGCACAAAAATGGATATCTGTATCAGAGTCGGGGAACTCAGTACTCAAGAACTGTATTCAGCTTCTTTATAGATAAAGGGGTGCTTTTTGCTCCGCTAAAAGCCATGTATCAGAACTATCTTCTGGTTGTGTTTCTGATGTTTCTGTTTGGGATTTCTGGATTTTTGTTGTTTGTGAAGGGATTTCAGGTAAAACTCAAACAACTGATAGAGCTTCTGCAAAAGGCCGTGCGCCAGGAACCCGTAGTATTTTCAAGTCAGGCTGGACAGGATGAACTGTCGCGACTGACTCAGGATCTGGAGGTGATGCTTTCAGAACTGGAACTGGCTAAAAATGCCATGCCATTTGTGGCCACAGATATTTTAGAATTATTTACTGATTCCGCGGGACGGCTGATGGATCAGGTGGAGGACAAGGCCTGTGTGCTTTTTTCTGATATCCGTTCATTTACAAGTATTTCAGAGACTTACGCGGCTGAAGAGATAGTGGAGATGTTGAACGAGTATTTTACTCTCTGGGAGGCAGAGGTTAGAAAACGCGGGGGAGTGATTGAGAAATTCATCGGAGATGCCGTTGTGGTTCTGTTTTTTGGCTGTAAGGATAAAAACTACATTCAGAATGCTGTAGAA
>JACFNL010000204.1 GCA_019454875.1 Candidatus Cloacimonadota bacterium
ATCACCCTTGGCAATATATTTCATCTTTGTATGCTTCAGATTATGAAACGACTGGTGCAGATCCTGGCGGTTTGCTTTCAAAAGCATGATTGCCGTGATAGATAACAAACCAATAATCGTAAAAACAATGGGTAAGGCCATACCACGATGATTCATTAAAGCCTCCCTTTAAAGGTCACAAACTGCACCCGTTTAGCCCCACCCCGTGAGCGAACCTGATTTCCCGTTCCCCTCTCCTGCCATTCCAGACCCCAACGAATAAAAAGCTGAATCTTGGCAAAATTGGTATAAAACATATTAAAAGCCGGGCCGGAATACGGAGGACTTCCGGGCAGATTGGTCGTAGTGCCACCAATTGTAAATCTTGGCATAGGCATAGAAATCTGCTGATCATTTTTACTTCTTAATGGCTGAGCCGGAGTCCAGGCGGGATGGTTATAGGGGCTCCAGGCCGCACAGCCTTTGCCATCCACAACTACCCCATCCTGCAATATCAGCATGTCATAAAATGCCTGAGGATTGTTGGTTACAGACTCGTAATCAATAAATGGATTGTCCAGATAGGACCAGACCACTGTGGTTGTTGGGGTTGCTCCACCACCACGATCAAAATAAGCCCCAAGGTACAAATCGGTGTAATAGTTTTCCCGACCGACCTTGTGATAACGATCCCTGGTCATGGCAACAGTACAATCAGGAGTAACTGTGCCCGTCGCTGCCGTATCCAGACAATGTCTTCCCAAAAAATGATTAGCCTCAGCAACAGTGGTGACCAACCCTGAAGATTCTTTTGAATTAGGCCCCTCATCATTGGGAGCACTGGGATTGGAAAAATCAAGATTCTCGAATTTCACGGCATCGGATAAGAGAAATTCCAGAACAGATACCCCAACCTGAGAGGCATTTTCATAAGTTACCGAGATGTCGGTTCTGGATACACCGGACCACAAAACCCCAACTAGAGGTAGCATGGCAAAGGCCAAAACACCCATAGCTATCAGGATTTCAGTTAAAGTAAAACCGGAGCGAAAAGTCCTGTTCATAAAAACATCCTGCCTGACAATGGTCAAAGAAGCCCACAATGAGTATACTTTCATTATAACCGAGGCGGCAAAACATGCAACCCAGGATCAAAATAAACATTTTTCGTAATCGTGGCTTCACATTAACTGAAATTTTAATGGGTGCTGCTCTTTTGGCTGTTTTTATGCTAGGGGTAGGACAGTTTTTTCTGTCCGGAAATCAAGCCGCCGCCAAGGGAACATGGAGAACTCATACTGCCCAGCAAATGCGAATGACCATGAAAATCATCCAGATGGCTCTGGACAAAACCGCCTACCCCTCCTTTACCTCCTCGGACAATTTCGATGAAATAAAACCTGGGGAACCTGGAGCCTCCATTTATGAAATTACCTTTGGTGGTGGTCAGATTCTTACGGAATCCACTCCAATTACTTTTGCTGCCAGCACCCACCAGGGCATGATTTTTGAATTCGCAACTGCCACTCCCTACCAAATGGGACTGAATCGCTTAGCCTCCAGCGCAAGTGGGGGAATCACCACCAAATTCACCTTTTCATTTCCAGATACTGACCCGCCCAAGTTTGCCTACCGAACTGAGATAGCCCTGCAATCTCTTATGTACAAGATTGAAGGTGGAAACTACACTTACTCCACTACATTTGAAGGAATTGACACATTTCCCAATGTATTACTCTCACAAAGACGGCTTTTAAACGATGTTCATTCCATCACATTCCGTATGCTGCCCAAGCCAGGAAGCGATCTGATTCACAAAGCCACCATACAGATTGATATAGAAAGTAGAGACCCCTTCAACGGACAACATGTGGTCTCACAAAGCCTATTGCATATGGTCAACACCAATGTAGCTGGTAGCTAAAGCTTCTCTCTTTTTGGTGTAATGCGAAACCTTGGCTGTTTCATTAATCAGCTTTTTATTGGTTTCTGATTTGGCTTTCTCAATCCAAAGCCTTTGGTTTTCCTGATTAATCACCACCCAGATATGCCTCAATTTACTGACCGATAC
>JACFNL010000205.1 GCA_019454875.1 Candidatus Cloacimonadota bacterium
CCGAGTCTTTCAGCACTATGGACCAGCCACCATTGAAAAAATTCAGGAAGATCCCTATTCCATGACTAGAGAGGTTCGAGGAGTAGGATTTAAAACTGCGGATTCTCTGGCCCTTGGCTTGGGCTTTGGCAGCAATTCTTCTTCAAGATTAAGAGCAGGTATTTTGCATTGCCTTCAGGAATGGCAGGGCAATGGTCATTGTGCTATTCCCATACCCTTATTACTGGAGCAGGCATCCAAACTTCTGGAAGTGGATGATAATCATGTACAAAAGGCTTTTGATCTTTGTTTGCAGGAAGAAGAAGTACAGATAACCGGGGATCTGGTACAAGAAAAGATACTTGCTTCTGTAGAGAAGCAGATCAGCATGAGGGTGGCTACCCTTTTATATACGGAAAGGCTGAATCTCAAATCCCATTTGAATCTTAATATGGAAAAGCTGTCCTCCCTGCAAAAAGCCTTTCCTGAGATTATATTGTCTGAAGAACAGCATGAAACTTTAAGAAGATCAGTAGGCAATTCTTTATCTGTCATTACTGGTGGTCCCGGTGTAGGAAAAACCACGATCCTTAAAATTTTGACCTATCTTTTTGTCAGTTCCGGCTGCAAGGTCAAACTCTGTGCCCCAACAGGTAAAGCGGCCCGACGCATGGAGTCCGTAACTCGACACTCAGCCAGCACCTTACATAAACTTTTACAGTACAAGGGTTCTTTTGATTTTGCCGCTAATGAAGAAAACCCTCTTGAGGGAGATGTATTTATTGTAGATGAGGCATCCATGCTTGATATCTGGCTTTTTTACGCCCTGTTAAAAGCCTTGCCAGCGGATGCCACCCTCATTCTGGTTGGTGATGTCGATCAGCTACCTTCCGTAGGACCAGGCCATGTACTTAGGGATCTGATTGAAACTGAGCTTGTACCTGTATCCTGCTTGAAGCAGATTTTTCGCCAGCAGAAAACTTCTGGGATTATTGCCGCCGCCCACAGCGTCAATCGTGGAATCTGGGTAGAACCTGAAGATTCCCAGGACTTCTATTTTATTGAAGCAGATAATCCCAAACGGGTGCAGGAACTTTTATTGAAGATGCTGGTCGAAAGAATTCCCAAACGCTATGGACTACATCCTGTGCTTGATATCCAGATTCTTGCCCCGATGTACCGTGGTGATGCCGGTATTGACAGCCTGAACCGCATTTTACAGGAAACCTTAAATCCCCATGAACAGGATGTGCAGTTTGGAACCCGGCTTTTTCGGGCCGGTGATAAGGTCATGCAGCTTGAGAACAATTATGACAAGGAAGTCTTCAACGGAGACCAGGGCATGATAGAAGCCATTGATCCCTCAGCCCAGCAAATGGCCGTACGGTTTGAGGATAAAGTTCTTGTTTACACCCGCTCTGAAATTGAAGAACTGACCCTATGTTACGCAGCTTCCGTCCACAAGGTTCAGGGAAGTGAGTTTTCCTGTGTCATTCTGGTTCTGATGAACTCCCACTTTACAATGCTAAAACGCAATCTGGTATACACAGCCATTACCCGAGGCAAATCTTTAGTGATAGTACTTGGCCAAAAACGCGCCCTGATGAAAGCGGTTGAGGATACTACCGGCCAATCAAGAATCACTCTTCTCAAGACCCGAATTCTGGATTTGATTGCCAATCTGGAGGGGTGATTGTTGGGGCTTTAGGCTGGATTTCTCGACCATTACCCCCCGGCTTTAGTGATATCAGAGTTTAATCTGTCACGGGTTGTGGGACATATAAAAATACCTCAATTGGAGCAAAAATTACTTGACAGATTTTTAATTGGTGAATCTGTCATAGTCCTTGATATCTGAAAAATAACGACTTTAATGTTTCCTATTGCTTCTTGGCTACCCTATCTCGGCTATGCTGACCAAAAACTCCAAAATTGCAAAAATCTCCCGTTTTTGCAGGATAGAAACAAGCCCAAAAACCCCGTGGTAACATAAATTTATGCAAAACCTACATCAAAAAATCACACAAACTGTCATAGAGTATAGAAAACAGGAAGGTCTCT
>JACFNL010000067.1 GCA_019454875.1 Candidatus Cloacimonadota bacterium
TACTTTCTGTGATAATTGGGAGTTCTAAGAAGACGACGAACTACGGTCCCTGGAAAATTACAGGAAAGGTTCTGTTTTTCTCTGGTGTACTCATTCAAAATCTCATGAATGCCATTTACAAACATTTTAAGTACATCACGGCTGAAGTTGGTGACCTCGTGATTGCTGGAAAAGACAAAGGTACCCAATACCAGCTCCGGATCCAGTGCCGATAGAATTTTTTCCTGGACCAGAGTCTGGCACTCTACAAATTCCCGGTAACGGTTCAAGGGCCAGTGAAAAATGGAATCCCCTTCCACACCAAGAAGTTTATCCATACCCTTGTGGGGATTCTCCTGGGAATGGATTAGCTTACCCTGATAAAAAATCAGATAATCCAGTCTCTCAGGATGATCAAGACTAATGGATTCGCGGTACACAAGTACAAGATCTTCAAATTCCACAATTTCGTAAAGATGCGAAATGGCCTTGCTCACAGCATCTTCAAAAACTGGATCCATGAACTCTTTGCGCATCCTCTCCATCAGTGTCTGCTTGATAGATGCCATTTTTGACTGGTAAAGCAAAGAGTCGGCCATTTCTGTCATAAAGGATGCTAAAACATTTACCATGTGCCGGGAATACTGTTTAAGCAGTCCATCAACCCCTACTTTGCACCAGCCAAACTCATGATCTGAAACACCAACTGGCATGGTAATGGTTTCGGTGGAGGTACCAATACAGACATGGTGTTTATGGTAAAAATAATCCACTTCAATTTCAAACGAATCAAAACCTATACCGAGAATAAACTTGCCTACCTCGGTAAGACTGTCATTGGTGCGCAACTGCCGTATGAGAATTTTCTCCAGATTATGGTTTAAATCCTGCAGGATCTGAAGAATAAACTGGGCTTCCTTCAAGTTAAGGTTCTGCATCACTAAAACTGGCTTCCGGTAAGAATAAAATTGCTGATTTCCTCGACTGTTTTTTTGGTTTGAATGGATTGAATCAGAATTTCTGATGCCAAAGAATTGGAATAGGCTCCCTGATCATTGGCTAAAACCAGCTCCGTTGCCCATTTGATTGGATATTCAAACCGAAACAGCAGGCTGATGGAAGCCAGTGAAAATGGAGATTTTTTCTTAATAAAGATACGCAGTTTGTACAATTGTTCTGATTTTAACATCCCAAGACTCGCATGCCCTTCGACTCCATCCCATAAAACAGGAATCACAATCCCATCGGCCCCCTCAAGGCTTATCTCAAACACATCGGCCAACGACGGCCTTAACACGAGTTTGACAGAGTTTAGATCAACTAAAGGTTTTAAATTTATGTAACCTTCGGCTTTATCCTTCAAATATAACAGTTGTTTTTCAACATGTATCGCTTTAGGTAATGGGTAGCGGCGCATATGGGCGGGACTCAAAGCAGAGGTACTAAGAACAAGGATCAGAAAAAGTATAATACGCATGATTATGCGAGGGATTGCAAATCTTTACCCAACATTTGTGCCAGTTCTTTGTCCTCGATTAATGCATGTTGAGCCCATGCCTTTTTTAATATAATCTGAAATGACTCCAATTCTTGGGCAATCTTTTTTGCCCTTGCCTGGGCCTCATACGCATAACCAAGATAAAAAGGCTCAAGATTATGACTGTAGGACAGACAGCGAGTGGCATTTTCAAAAGCCGCCTGCGGATTGTTCATCAGGGCGTGTACCCGAGACAGCTGCCAATAACCAATGGAAAAGTTCTGATCGTTTGCGTCCTCTCGATTTGTCCAGTGGTATAAAGAGGCATAACAGGAGAGTAGCATCTTTTGATTTTCTTCATCACTGCGGTCGGTTTTGTCGATCAAATCCCAGGTACTGTTGAAACAGGTAGCAGAAAAATATCGGTGGGCTGCCTGAGCGTTAAATTCTTCTTTACTCATAAATCGTTCCTTTCCAGATGAATCCACCTGGACACAATGGATTGTAAAACACTCATGGAGATCGGTTTGGCTGTATAATCATCCATCCCTGCCTCCAGACACTTCTGTCTATCGTCCTCCATGGCCTGAGCAGTCATGGCCACAACCGGTATCCCTCTGCACTTAGGTGATTTTAGAGAGCGAATTCTTTTTACGGTTTCATAACCATCAAGTCCAGGCATCTGTACATCAAGAAGTACCAAATCATAATGCGATTGCTGCAATTTATCCAGTGCCTCAAAACCATTTTGGGCAATATCAACGGAAATACCCATTTTATTCAGGATTCCTCGGGCCACCATTTGATTGATGCGGTTGTCTTCCACCACCAGAACCTTTTTGCCAAAAGTACATTGTGTCACAATAGAATCAGAGGTTAATTTCAGGGGAAGATGAAACCAGAAACAGGATCCGGTAGCTAATGGTTTAAACCCGATAGTCCCGCCCAAAAGTTCCACTAGTTGCTTGCAGATCACTAATCCCAATCCTGTGCCCCCATGTTTTCTTGCAGCAGATGAATCTCCCTGCACAAACTTTTCAAACAATTTGGGTTGAAGGGTTTTGGAAATCCCTGGTCCTGAATCTTCAATCTCAAACCGAAGCATATCAGATCCCGACTGGTCACAGCCTATACACACCCCTACCCTGATCTCACCGGAATCAGTAAATTTAACGGCATTGCCTATCAGGTTCAACAGGATCTGCCTTAAGCGGTTCGGATCGCCCTGAACTGTTTCTGGCACATCCTGATTGATACACAACACAAGGGAAAGCCCCTTCTTGTCTGCAATTGATTTCATAAATTGAACCGAAGTGCTTACCAGTCGCTTCAGATTAAAGTCCTGTACCTCCAATACGAGCTTTCCTGCCTCTATTTTGGAAACATCCAAAATGTCATTCAACAAAGCCATTAGATGTTCTGAGCTTTCTTCAAGAAGCCTTAAATGTTCTATTTTGTGTTCCTCGGACTCAGGATGTTTCAGAAGATCCATCATTCCAATGATTCCATTTAAAGGCGTACGGATTTCATGGCTGATATTGGCCACAAATTCGCTTTTGAGTCGATTGGCAGTATCCGCTTCCAAAGCTAGCTGTTTTGCTGTTTCTGTTGCCATTTCCAAGGCACGGGTTTTCTCAATAATTTGAGCTTCCACCACTTTTTTCTGAGTTATATCAGTGCTTGAGCCTCGAAATCCCAATAGGGAACCAGTGTCAGAACACACTGGAATGACACAGGTATTGAACCAGAGAATCTGGTCGGATTTGGTAAAAAATCGACATTCGAGATTAGGGACTATCTCGGTACTGGAAAAAATGGAACATAAAACGGCTTCAAAGGTGTTTCTTCCCGATTTGATATGCAAATCATACAGAAATCGTTTTTTTATTAGTGATTCGGGCGAATAACCAAGAATAGACTCTACAGCCGGGCTTATATAAGTTATCAGTCCAAGTGGATTTACCTCCCAGACTATGGTTCTTTCATGTTCCAGAAGCTGGGAAAATCGTTCTTCTCTCTCCCTGATCTGGGACTGAGACAAAGTTATGGAACGATCCGTGCGGTACAGAAGCACAAAAACTATTCCAAAAATTAAAACCACAAATACAGAACCAAAAAGAAAAGAGATCAAAAAAGTCTGTTGATACGCCGCTTTAATCGAAGTGATGTCTTTTAAAAGAATCAGGTGTCCAACTTCCTTGCCTCTGGCATCAAGTATGGGAATCCTCAGACTTCTAAAGCAGCCGTTGGCTAGTCTGATATCTTCTGAATCAGAAAAAAACGATTCAGAACCAGAAAAAAATTCACTGAAAATTGTGGTGTCTGTGACAAACTGAGGGACATGATCGGTAAAATCTTCCCAACCATACCCAGGATAATCAAATTTAAATCTTTGTTCCCATTCAGATTGAGAAACCAGCTCCTTTTTTAGCATTACGGCTAACTGATCGGAGGAGTTTCTAAGAACTCCCTGATAAAGTTCCTCCAGATTCTGCCCTAATTCCACAAAGCCAAGAATCTCATTATTGCGAATCACGGGATAAACGACCCTCAGCCCTAGATTGCCCATTGTACCCATATCCAGACCAACTGTTATCTTCCCTGTCCGCTTGGCTTCCAAAACAGTAAATCTTTCAATTTTATCCAGGTTGTCATTGATTCGATGAAGCCGGATTCTGCAAATCTGCTCTTTGTCCATCACATAAAAGTAGTCAAGAATACCAGAGGATTTTAAGGTTTCAAACCCGGCACTCCAGCGGCTCTGAATCCAAAAATAATTTCCCGTTTCTATGGCGTTCTGGGTTTGAACATCATGAGCAATCAACTTGGCAAGGGACTTGAGAATACTTGTTTGTCGATTTAACTCCTGTTCATATACTGCCTGAATTTCCATGGCTGCCTGGTTTACTTTTTCGCGGGACAAAAGATACTGTCGGGTAGAGAACCACACAAAAAACGCAATCAAAGTTAATAACACTGCCGTTAGGCTAGGATACAGACGGGCCAGAATTGGCCGAGGAGATGGATCAATGGTTTGAAGCATCCAGAAATAACAAAAGCAGAACACAAGAAGTACGGCCCACAATCCTATGGGAACAGCAGAATTTTGAAATAGAGAAAATATCCAGTCATCTGCCATCAAATCCATGCCTAAAACAATGTTTCCTAAATCTTGATCCACGGAAATAAAAGCACTGACAAATGTCCCGTATTCGTCTGTAAATGGACCAAGAATTAAGGGCTCACCATTTTCAAATACATGGAGAAGCTCCTGGGGATAATCCCTGTATCTGGTACCGGGAGGAGATGCCCGAAAATCAGTTTCCGGAATACTTTCTGGCCCAAATACGATGGAATCGCCATTTTTTTTCATGGAATAGATGCTGAAAAATCTGGTGGCTGGCCTCCACTTCATCCGCATTTGCAGACTAAGCTCCTTCATTTGCCTGCTTAATGTCAAAAAATCAGGATTAGTTTTGTCCTCAAGTGAAAACTTGAGGTTTTGGAGCAAATCACCGGGTAACTTCCTGGATAGCTCTTCGGCCTGACTCAAAAATTCCGATCTCAGTTTCTGGTCTGAATTGGCTAGCGATAAAAGCACCAGCCCCAAACCAGACAAGATGGCAAACAGACCAGTATAAAAGTGTTTTCTACGCATACAATTGGCAACAATTATAACTCAATACTATCTTGTTGGGTGGTACCATATTGCCCATGTTGAACCACCTTTTTTTATTATTGTCCATTTCCAGCTTTTTGTACTCCCAGGAAATCCCGGATCCTGAGGCAAACACGGGTATCCAATCAAAAACTCTGGTTACGGCCCACAAGTTCATGATTTCCGCTGCCCATCCTCTAGCAGCCAAAGCTGGGTACAGCATATTATCTAAAGGAGGTTCGGCTGTTGACGCGCTTGTGGCCACCCAATTGATGCTTGGTCTGGTTGAACCCCAGAGTTCTGGAATTGGTGGTGGGGCATTTGTTCTGTTTTGGGATCAGGCCCAAAAAACCCTGCATAGTTATGATGGACGGGAAACGGCTCCAAAAAGTGCTGATGAGTTTCATTTTTTTCAAAACAACAAGGCTTTATCCTGGAATGAGGCCTTTGTAGGTGGTAATTCGGTTGGTTCCCCTGGGGTTCTTCATACCCTGTATCAATTGCAGCAAAGATGGGGCAGGTTACCCTGGCCTGAACTTTTTGATGAAACCATTGTACGGGCAAAACAGGGATTTGAAGTAAGCCACAGACTCTCTTTAATGCTTGAGCAAAATATAAATCCAGGTCTTTCTAATCTGTCCCCTGCTCGTGAATATTTTTATCCTGACGGTGTTTTTCTAAAACAGGGTGATATCAGAACTAACCCTAAATACGCAGACATTCTTCAAAAAATTGCACTCCATGGACCAGATGCCTTCTATCAAGGTGAAAACGCTCAGGATTTGGTGAATACGGTGATAAATTCGCCTATCAATCCCGGAAAACTATCGCTTGCTGATTTGAAAGAATATAAAGCCATTGAGAGAAAACCACTGTGTCTTGACTATTACAAATACAAAATCTGCGGTATCGGTCCACCTGGCTCTGGAACAATCGCAATTTTTCAGATACTGGAAATTCTTAAGCATTTTCCCAAGAACAAGTTTGATTCGGTATTGGGAATTCATCTGTTCGCTCAGGCAAGTCGCCTGGCTTTTGCTGACAGAGATTATTACCTTGCCGATTCTGACTTTGTTTCTGTACCTGTTGAGGGTTTGTTGGACCCCAAGTATCTGTTGTCCCGATCCAGACTGATTGATCCTTTAAGGGATAATCAACTGGTTGAGGCAGGAATGCCAGCTGCTGCCAAACCTCAAATTCCAGCCACAGCCCCGGAGTTTGAAAATACCAGTCATGTATCCATAGTTGATGTTTATGGAAACGCCATCAGCATGACAAGCAGCATTGAATATGCTTTTGGCTCAGCTCTGATGGTGAATGGCTATTTATTAAACAATCAGTTAACCGATTTCAGTCTGACCCCTTCCCAAGACAATCATTTAGTCGCCAATAGAGTAGAACCAAAAAAGCGGCCCAGATCCTCTATGGCTCCTATCATGGTCTTTGATCAGGATCAAAACCTGGTATATATCACTGGTTCTCCCGGTGGCAGCCGCATAATTTCTTACCTTGCTCGCAATCTGATTGCCGTTCTTGACTGGGGTATGGATATTCAAGATGCCGCCAACCTGCCCCATGTGACTCACAGAAATGACTATCTGGCTCTGGAAAAAGATACTTCAATCACAGAATTCACCGAGGAATTGAATCAAATGGGATACAAAACCAGGGAAGTTGATTTAAACAGCGGGATTCATGCCATTCAAATCACTTCCGAGGGGCTGGTTGGAGCAGCCGATCCCCGTCGTGAAGGAATGGTGCTAGGGGGGAAACTTAATGAGAACCTGGAGTGAATATAAACAGACCTTTCCTAAAAAACCATCCCTGTTTGACTGTGCCCGCAGTGGAGATCTTTTATCATTGGCCGAATTGATTCAAGAAAATCCAGAACTGGATCTTGAAGCCCGAAATCCCAGCGGATTTTCGGCACTGATGTTAGCTGCCTACAAAGACCAAAAAGACTTTGCTGAGGCATTGCTTAGAGCTGGGGTTGATGTTGAGTCCCGTGATTCTGTTGGTAACACGGTTTTGATGGCCTCTTCTTTTAAGGGAAATCTTCCAATCATAGATCTGCTTTTAAGTTACGGGGCTGATCCTTCTGCCACGAATGCATCAGGAATGAATGCCAAGGACTGGGCTAGCATGTTTGGTAGAAACCATGTACTCAATCTGTTTGAAAGCCGTGGCCTCTATACAAATCAATCCACATCCAAAGTCACCACACTGTTTCGTTTTATAAAACTGTGTCTGTCTTTGATAATGGCTAAATTCAAACAGAGGCCACCGGGTATTTCCTAAATCCGGCTCAGATCAATATTCATCAGCTTTGCCAGGCCAGTACCGTAGTTTCTATCGGCTTTCATACAATTTTGAATATGACGGATTTTAACATCCTCACTAACCCCGTTCATATTCCTGGCCGTATTTTCCATTAAAATGGTTTGTTGTTCTTTACTCATCAGGCGAAACAGATCCCCGGGCTGAGTATAATAGTCGCTATCGTCCTCCCTGTAATTCCAGTTCCAGGCCGAACCTGACAATTCCAGAGGTGGTTCCTTGGCTTGTGGCTGTTCCTGCCACTCACCTAAACTGTTAGGTTCATAACCTTTTGTAGCCCCAAAATTGCCATCTACTCGCATTGCCCCATCCCGATGATAGCTGTTTACATAACATCTTGGTCTGTTCACTGGAATTTGGACATGATTCACCCCAAGGCGGTATCGCTGGGCATCTCCATACGAGAACAATCTTCCCTGAAGCATTTTGTCTGGCGAAAATCCAATACCGGGTACAATATTGGCAGGATTAAAAGCCGCTTGTTCCACATCCGCATGGTAGTTCTCAGGATTACGATTCAATTCCAGGATACCAACTGGGATCAGTGGATAGTCTTTGTGGGACCAAACCTTGGTAAGATCAAAAGGATGAAAACGATAGGACTGAGCATCTTTTTCCGGCATAATCTGAATAGCCATCTCCCATTTGGGAAAATCCTTATTTTCGATAGCTTCAAACAAATCTCTTTGATGACTTTCTCTGTCCTTGCCCACTATAGCCTCTGCCTCAGAATCACTGAGATTTTTAATGCCCTGCATTGACTTCAAATGAAATTTGACCCAAAAGCGTTGATTGGAGGAGTTAATGAAACTAAAGGTATGGCTACCAAATCCATGCATATGACGGTATGTTGCAGGAATTCCTCTATCGCTCATCACAATAGTAACCTGATGCAAGGCTTCCGGTAATAGGGTCCAGAAATCCCAGTTGTTCTGAGCACTGCGCATGTTGGTCTTAGGATCTCGTTTTACAGCATGATTCAAATCAGGAAATTTCATTGGGTCTCTTAAAAAGAAAACCGGGGTATTGTTGCCCACCAAGTCCCAGTTGCCTTCCTCAGTGTAGAATTTTATAGCAAAACCCCGTATGTCTCTTTCCGCATCGGCTGCACCCCTTTCACCGGCAACTGTAGAAAACCTGACAAAAAGATCAGTTTGTTTCCCAATTTTAGAAAAAATATTGGCCCTGGTATACTTGGTAATATCGTGAGTCACTGTAAATGTGCCAAAAGCACCAGAGCCTTTGGCGTGCATTCTTCTTTCGGGAATAACCTCACGATCAAAATGGGCTAGCTTTTCCAAAAACCAGACATCCTGGAGTAGTTGTGGTCCTCTAGGGCCTGCGGTTTGAACATTCTGGTTGTCTGCTACCGGTGCCCCATTGGCGGTGGTGAGTTTTTTCTTTCCTGACATGATACTCTCCTTTTTTAGAGATATTCTAAAGTAATGGTGTTTAATTGTCCAGCAACGGCTATTATGGTTTTTATTGACAGATAAATCACCACAAATTACCTTGCATACCATATTTTCATATAGGATCAGGTGGATATAGAATGACCCGAATAATGCCTGGGCTGGCTGTTGCTTCAGCTGTTCTCGTATCAGTGGCATCGGCAAACGATTCGTTTGACTTGCAGATGCTTTTAACCAATATCTCAACAAACTTAAACGCATCGTCTACTAGCGGAGCAACCAAAAAACTGGAAAGTTCTCTTTCGGCCCCTTCCATAGTTAAGGTCTACACTCAAAGGGATATTGAGAAATTTGACAGCATTTATGATCTTTTAAAGACTGCTCCCGGAGTTCATATTGAGGAAGGTCATTTTGGTCGGCAGTACATCAATGTTCGTAATATTATGAACTATTATTACAACAACAAGGTGCTTCTGATTATCAACGGATTCAAAATAAATGATCCAACTGGTCCACATATCAATCTTGATACGATCCCCAAGGAAAGTATTAAAAGGCTTGAAGTCATCCGTGGAGCAGGCTCAGTTTTATATGGTTCCAATGCTTATGCCGGAGTGATAAACATTGAAACATTTGATGGCAGTGGTTATGACAATAATTTTGCCAGTGTTACTGCTGGCAGTACCGGAGTAGCTGGAACCAGTTTTGGAGTCTTTGAGAAACGGGAAAATTCCAATCATTTTATTTCCGTAAGACTCTTTGAGGAAAATGGCAAGGATCGGGCAAGACCCGGAGACTATGAGCAACATAGAAATCTGCCGAACGGATTTATGGAGCTTTTAACCGGAGGAGACTTTTTAAGGACATTCCCCGGGGATGCCAGTGATTATCAGTTAGACTATAAAAACTTTTCTCTGATGGGTGTTTCCAGTTTTAATCGCTTCAAGGTGAACTATGGTACCAGCAAGGTAACTAGAAACAGTTCCTATCAGGAAAATGCACCTGTCCCTTTCTGGGGTGGAGTGTTTGATGAGGCCAGAAGGCTTGGGGATACTACCAACGAATACTATCGGGATCCGGCCACTGTTCTGGTTCCGGGTTCTTTTCACGAGCCTGGCAGGGTACGATCTTACAATACAATCACTCAGGACTGGTTAGGGCTTGAGTACAATCAGAAGCTGTCTGACAGGACATCTTTAAAAGTTCTTGGGAAATATGCCTTCACCAAAGAAAGGGATCAGGAGTTTGATTTAAGTCTGTTCAACTATGACTCCGATGCACAAGCTGTCGAATTTGAGGTTCAAGCCCAACATCAGGTGAACCAGGACTGGAATTTGATTCTAGGCTACAATCAGGAGCGCATGAGTTTTGAACAGACTCTGCATAGCCCTAATCTAAACACTGCAGCAAATGCCTTGATCGGGACCCCTGTACCTGCCAACCAGTATTATATTCTACCCCCGGGTAAATTGCAGATGGATGGAATTTATCTGCAATCCATTTATAAAGTTACTGACAAACTGACTTTTCTGGCAGCTAATCGCCGCAATTCTCATGACCATATCAAAAGTGGCTATACTCCCAAATACGCCCTGACCTATGAATTAAAACAGGATGAGTTTGTTAAGGTTATCTGGGGAAAAGCCTTTCGATATCCTGGACCATTTGAACTGTTTTACAATGAACCGACCTTAAATTTTTCCGGATCCACTGCCCTTATTGAAGAAAAAGTGGAGTCCATGGAATACAACTGGTCCAAGTCCTTTGATAACGGTGACAAATACGCTTCCATAAGTTATTACGACATGAAACTTACTGATCTTGTATACGCTGATGTTCTCACCTACCTGAATCAGCCGGATCAGATTCGCGCCAAGGGCTGGGAAATTGAATGGGAGCAGACGGTAAGCGACAGACTGGGCTGGTTTACAAATCTGAGTTTTATGAAGTATCACGATCCATCTTCTGGTAATCAGGGTAAAATTCCTGGGCAAATTGAGTTCAAGGGGTCTTTAGGTCTTGATATCAAACTCCATGAAAAGCTCAATATGTACACAAATTCCCGATACTTGGGAACCAGACAGGAGTATGGTACCATCTATCCAACTCAGCCTTCCTCACACATACATGACATCGGTTTTGTCTATGCCCATTCAAGCAATCACAGGCTAAGACTTGATTTCTTAAATGTGTTTGATAAGGATTATCGCACCATAGACTATGCCAGGGATCATCATAAAATGGCACCTCCTCCTAGAGGTCGCAGGGTGCAGCTGAGTTATCAGATAGAGTTCTGAAACCATAAAGGCGGGTTTATATGGTCATAGTACCTCAGTTTCGTACGCAACGACTTTTACTTAAGGCCATCTCAGTTGAGCATTGTGATTCCTATTCCAGGCACTTTGTGGATTATGAGGTAATTCGCCATCTGTCATCGGCTGTTCCCTGGCCCTATCCTGAAGATGGGGTCAGGGAGTATGTCAAAAAAGATATTATACCTAATCAGGGAAATGGCCGTTGGGACTGGGGCATTTTTCTAAAGGACAGTCCCGATGAGCTTATTGGCGCAATTGGGCTGTGGCATCCTGGAGTGCCTGAGAATCGAGGATTCTGGCTGGGAACAAAATTTTGGGGACAGGGACTAATGACAGAGGCCGTTGAACCCGTGACCCGGTATGCCTTTTTTGATTTGGGATTCAGAAACCTGATGTTTGCCAATGCCTTGGGGAATCAGGCATCCCGTCGGGTCAAGGAGAAGTCAGGAGCCAAACTGGTTGAGGTGATTCCCGGGGCCTTTGTAGATCGGAAGTACAAAAAGAAAGAAATCTGGGAACTTTCCAAGTCTGAATTTTTAAAACATCATGGAGAAGATGGAATTTGCCGTCGTTATGCCGAGTCGGATCGATATACGCGCCATGTATGGAATATTAGCCGCATCTGGAAATTGGCTGAGTCACTCGATGCCATTGAGATTCCTGTCGAAGACATTGTGGGTCTTGATTCTGTGACCTGGTTCAGTCCAGATGGAGATAAACCCACGATTCGCAAAATTGCCGAACATGCCAGACGGATTATGGAAGCGGACATTTTGTACCCACCAATTTTGACCCAGGATAACAGGGTGTTTGACGGGATGCATAGAATCGCTCGACATCTTATGCAAGGCAGTAAAACCATTCTGGTCAAAAAATTTACTCAGAATCCTGAACCAGATATGGTCGAGCAGCTACGACCCTGATCAAATCAGGTGTTTCTCCAGTTCCTCCAGTGAGATTTTACCCAAGCGGTACTGTTCTTTTAAGAATCGCAATCTAGGGGAGTCGGTTTTTAAATTTACTATTACTGGTGGTTCCTCTGGCTCAGATTGCATAAGACTTTCATAGTGGTTGAGAAGATCCATCAGTTGATCACTTTCTTTAAGAACTTCCTCAGAGTCCTCAAGATTTTTTAAGGTCTGTGAGGGATGAGCCGTGGCAGTTTGCGGGATCTGTAAATCAACTTTTAAGTCACCATCCACCAGTACAAAATAGCTACCCATATCACCCTGATGTACAATTTCCTGGGAATGCAACATCAAACGGGACAAATCCCCGGAAATTTTTACGAGTGAATCCGAATCCATTTGAATACGACACTCCCCTTCTGATTCAGAACTTATATCAAGGTGGATAATGGATTTTTGCCCCCGTATTTCTATCTGCCCTGCTGGGGAAAATATATCCATCTCTGAATCTAAAAGTTTAAATTCGGATTTGGTGAATCCTCTTAAGATAAGAAATGATGAAGACAGCTCAAACTCATAGTTTATTTCACTACTGAGTGTCAGATTTTTTGGAATCGGGTTGTGGCCCATTATCTCTGGGCTCTGGTTATCAATTTTTTTGAACTCAATCTGACAGTTTTGATCTTTTAACTCAATTTTCATCTAAAGATTTCCTTCGTTTTTCACGAACCAATGACCACAATCCACCGGACAGATTTTTTACTCGTAAAAATCCGGCTGATCTCAGAATCTCACAGGCAGTACGGCTGCGCTCACCGATTTTACAGACTACCAGCCAGCTTTTATCTTTATCAACCTCAGAGAGTCTTTGCGAAAGTTCTTCCAATGGGATATGAATTCCACCATAACCATGAGACATTCCCATAAGTTCAAATGGTTCCCTTACATCAAGCCATTCAAATTCAGAATACAAACCATTAAGCAGGGTAGCTGCCTCTATTTCTTCAATCAAATCCCCTTCATCAAAATGGACTCTGGTGTGATTTGCACAGATACAGGCCGGGTTCTTCTTGTGATTCAAGTAGTGAACACTGGAATTTAAGGCATCATAAAACAGGATTCTGCCATAAAGGATCTCACCCTTGCCCAGTAGAATTTTTATAGCTTCCTGAACCTGCCAAAGCCCAAACAGCCCAGGCACAAAACCCATAACTCCGGCTGTGGCACAGTTTACCACCAGATTTTCTGGTGGAGGATTGGGAAATATACAGCGATAGCAGGGCCCATTCCCAAAATTAAAAACACTGATCTGGCCTGAAAACCTATGAATGGCTGCTGAAACCATAGGAATTCCAAGTTTTACACAGGCATCATTGATAGCATAACGGGCAGAAAATGAATCTGTACAATCAAGAACAAGATCATGAGAAGACAGAAGTTCTAAAGCGTTGTCACAACTCAAAGCTTCAGGTACTGCCTTGATTTGTGTTTCATTCTGAGGGAGTCGTTTTATTGCTTCATGAACCTTGTGTTTTCCCAATGATTTTTCATCAAACAGAATCTGACGGTGCAGATTGCTTAATTCAACTGTATCTTTATCACATATTGATATTTGACCGATTCCTGAGGCGGCCAGGTACATAAGAGCAGGATTTCCCAATGCTCCCATACCACATATAAAAACCCGGGACTGTTTTAAGCGAACCTGACCTGCTAGCCCAACCTCAGGTAAAATCATCTGCCGTTGAAATCGTGACCAGTCCAAATCTTCACCTCTCCTTGGCATTAGTGTATATTGTGATGCAAGGCGAATGCAATTTTTTGGGGAGTAACACTATTATGTCCGATTTAGGAAAACGCTACGAAGTACTGGTTCCTGACTGGAAACGCAAAATATCGGGACCAGCAATTGGAGCCGGGGTGTCCCTGTTTTTCTTTTTGTTTACACCATCCATTATAAAGCTGGCCCCTCTGGTATTTCTTGTCTATTTTGGCTTTCGGGTCTTTAAACTCATTCAACTCTCTAAGTCCAGCATCTCCTTTTATGACAATGGTATTGTGATTGATTACCCTGGTATTGGGAAACATGAGGTATTAAGAGACCAGGTAGAAATTTTTGAGTGGGATGCTGATGATATTCGTGAAACTGGTGCTGAGTCAGAGCATTATCAAATCATTCGCATGCAGCTTGCCTATAATGACGATAAGGATCAGTATCACGACATTTCCATAGCAGAAGAATTTCCTCAGGGAACAATACAGAAGTTACAGAGGGCTACTCAGAGAAAACCTTCTGACAAACCTTCGGCCGATTCCGAAATGTGGGATGAATAAAAATGGTTCTGAACCGGGAACTGCATGAGGTTGAGCTAGAACTGGCTCCACTGTTTTTATCGCCTAAACGCAGCAATTCCACTTTTATTCATGTGCTTTCCGATTTAATTCGCAAAAAACCAGTAATCCTTGATTTTGCATTGCAGGTCAAACCCGAGGATGGTTCTCATTCCTTTGTGATTATCCTTTTTCAGAAGGTGTTTCATTACTGCCTTCTGTATCAGCACAAAGCCTATAATCCTTATTATCCAACTAGTGAGGAAGAGCTTGAAAAGGTGGCGCAGATTTTAAAACTGCATTTTCCTGATTTGGCTTCGAGGCTCGTGATAGCCTTCCATAAACTCAGTGGCTTGCATACTAAATCCTCTGATGAAATTCTCAAATCCTCAGGCAGGGCCAATCTGATTGATGAAGAAAATAAAGCTGCGCAGAAGCTTGAAAATAAGCCGAAAAAACCTGTCATGAGTATGGAAATGGACGATATGCCTGTTCATGAAGAAGTGCTTATCAATCTATGGCAAAAAAATCACGGTACTTCAAAATATGTGTCCTGGCCTGATTCCTTCCGGCATCAGTTCCCTACCTGGGCCACTGGAATTATTGACTCAATGGTGGTTTCCAATTATTTGTACCTGGGATTTTTGAAGCAGGAGTCCCGTTTTTTTGTGGTTCACACGGGGGAAAGAATCCGTCCCTGGCATCGAACTATCCGCATGATTATAGCTGCCGAATACTACTGGAACTTTAACCGCCGCTGTGTGGATATTGGGGCTGGTATGAATATGCTGGATGCCAGTCGTATGCAGCAGGAACATATCTACCGGGTCTATGAAGAATTTATGCGCCTCTTGCCTGAGGAACATGAGGCTGTGCAGGAAATCAACCGCAGAAACTGGAAGGCAGATCGTATCAAGGGCACCATGCAATCTCCTAGAGTACAGCTTCGTTATCTGGATCCTGTCAAAAACTACAATATTGAGGTCTCTAACACCACTCTGACTGCTAAAGAAATTCGTCTGGCCAAACAGGCATCTACTCAGACTCTGGATGAAATTAAAAAAGCCGAAACAGATAAGGAAAAAACACCAGTTGCCAAACAGGTCAAGGTCGTGGAATACAAGGATCCAGGTATTAAGGAAGATATTTTGTGGACCCTTTATATGGCTCAGAAAATGGTGCCGGAGTGGAATAAGGATTTTACACATCAGGAGGAATTTTCTTCTTGGGCCCGGGGTCTTTTATCTGGCATGAAGGCTACCTATACACTGTATGACTATTTTCAGAAAACAGCCAATCGCAGCAAGGCCATGAATGCTGGGGTAAATCTGCAACCTCATCACAGAATCGTAAGAGTTCTTATTGCCGCTGAATACTTCTGGCTGTTTAACGCAAGAGATACATCACTACCCGAGGAATTAGGGATTGCCGGAGCCAGGGAAATGTTTCAAAAGCATGTGTCCAAGATTTATGAGCATTTTGTGGAACTTCTCCCCGATAGTCATCCAGCCCGGATCTCGGAGGACGCCATGATTGCGCAGGCCGCATGGAAAGTGGAGAGGTTACGGGGCACAAAACGGGCCAACAAGGTTAGTATCAAGTACACAGACGATGAAGGTTCATGGATGGTGGAATTTGGTTCTACCTCCATATCAGCCAAACGATGGGACGAGGGGGACGAATGAACTTTGATCCATTTTCCATGCACAAGAACATGACCCAGCAATGGGAGAAAATGATGGGAGAATATTTGAGTCAACAGGTAAGAGATCCGGCATTTATGCAGGTTCTGTCTCAGAACATGCAGCAGATGCTTGATATGGAACAGTTGATTCAAAAACAATTGCAGCCAATTCTTACCAAATTGAATCTTCCTACTAAAGAAAGTCTGGAAAAACTCTATGAATCCTTACATACCCTGGAGTCAAAAAATCTGGACCTTGAGGAAGAGGTTATGAGTCTCAAACAGGAGTTAGTAAAGATTAAATCCAAACCTAAGGCAAGTAGTACCAAAAAGGCAAAAAAGGATTAAGCCCATGCAAAATCAGGCTGAAACCACTGTGGATATTCAAAAAATTGCTGAAGAGATCCAAAAATTTAATGGATTTCTGAAAAACAGTGAGCATCTGAAAGAGCTTCGGGAATCGGCCCGTAAAAAGATGTCACCTACCCCTAGGGAAGTTTTGTATCGGGAGCATTCGACTACCCTTTATTATTATCCTCCCCTTGCGGGTTATGAAACCAGATTGTCCCACCCTTTGCTTATTATTCCTTCTCTGGTGAACAAACCCTGCATTATGGATTTGATGAAAGGAGAAAGTTTTATTGGGGCCATGCTTCAGGGTGGCAGCAGTGTATATATGCTGGAATGGGGAGAGCCGACCCTGGCCCAGTCCCGATACAGTCTTTATAAATACCTCTTTTCATACATTGGCAGGGCTGTTCGTCGAATCATCACGCACAGCGGCAAGGATTCCCTGAATCTGGCCGGATACTGTTTAGGTGGTGCATTGAGTGTTCTTTATTCAGCTTTAGCCCGAAGTCAAAATATCAATTCCCTGATCACAATGGTCACCCCTGTCAACTTCCACGATAAGGGACTTTTATCATTCTGGGCCAAGGAAGAACATTTTAATGTGGACAAACTTGTAGATACCTGGGGCAACATACCCGCTGATTTTTTTGCTTCCTGTTTTCCCTGGCTTGTTCCTACAGCCAACTTAAAAAAAATGCGTATGATTTATGATAAACATGATAACGATGAATTTATGGAAGCATTTTTTGCCCTGGACATCTGGCTTACAGAAAACATCCCCTTTCCTGGAGAGGTTTATCGGGAAATCATAAAACAGGGTTATCAGCAAAACTCTCTGGCCTCCACGGGTACCTGGAATTTTGGAAACTCTGTGATAGCCAACCTGAATGATATTTGTGTTCCTGTGTTGAATCTGACGGCTACCTATGACCATGTAAGCCCCCCCGAATCCTGCTCCATGCTCACAGGACTGTTAAAAAACAGCCACTGCCAGCAAAGAGACTATCCTATTGGACATTTAGGCATAGCTTTGGGTAAAGATGCCAAGAACAAACCAACCAAAGAATACTGGAACGATATTTTAACCTTTTTAGGGGATGTGGATTGCTGGAAAAAGCCCCAGTGAGCGACTCACACTGGGACATGGTGGTGATTGGAGCAGGTCTGGGAGGACTTGTTGCAGCAGCCCGTTTAAGTATGGCAGGCAAAAGGGTGCTGCTTCTGGAAAAGCACAATATTCCAGGTGGTTGTGCCACAGTTTTTCAAAGGGGAAAAAACAGATTTGAAGTAGGTTTACATGCCTTAAACGGTTTTTTACCAAAAGATCCAAGATTGGATATGTGGCAAAGCCTTGGGCTTAACTCTGCAATTAAACTGATTCCTTTGCCCATGCAGTACAGGGTATGCTGGAGGGATATTGATCTTAGAATTCCTCATGGGATGGAAGACTGCATTGAGGTTCTGTCTTGCCAGTTTCCTCAAGAACATAAGAATATTCTAAGATACTTTCTGAATCTCAAATCGCTGGTTCTTCCAATGCTGGATTCAGAAGCCAATTTCAAGGATTTGATCCAGTTTAGTCGTATCAGTGCTGGAGAGTTTCTCGATCAGCACTTTTTGGATAAACAACTGAAGCTTATTCTTCTGGCAAATCTCGGATACTTTCACCACGATCCATATACACTGTCCCTTTTGTGGTTTGCTTTTGGACAAATCAGTTATATGGAGGGTGGAAGTTATTACATTCACGGGGGCTCCCAGGCACTTTCCGATTTTCTGGCTCAAAAAGTCGAAAATTGCGGTACCGTATTATACAGGGCCACGGCAAAAGAAATCCTGATGGAGGATAACAAGATCACAGGGGTACGCTTTTTTCATCAGGGGGAATCCGTTACGGTCAAAACCTGTGGGGTCATTGCGGGTATATCTCCCATATTGGTAGCAGGTATGCTTCCCGAGACTTGCGTAAAAATCCTCGGCGAAAATAAAGAAATTGGTCCCTCTTTGACCTCATTGTACTGCAATCATACTGAAGGGTTAATAAAACTCGGCTGGCAGGACTATAACACCATTTTTCTGAACGAAAATATTCCCGGCATGGATGCTTTTATACACAAAAAGCTTGTATCCCATTCTGAGCTTGGGCTTAAAAGCCTTGGATACAGTCTGATAGATTATTCCCAGATTGATCACGGTTTAGGGAAAAATAATCCTTTTACCATTTGTCATCTGGACCAAATTCAGGATTGGCCAGAGTATAAGAGCAAGGATTATAAGGAGCAAAAAGTGAGCCATGCCAATTCAATGCTAGAAAAACTTGAGCCATGGATTAAGGATCTCAAACCATCCCATCAGGAACTTGCCACTCCACACACAATTCAAAGATATACAGAAAATCCTGAAGGTGCAGTTTACGGGTATGCCCAGACCATGAATCAATCCATGTTTTTACGCTTCAATCAGCGCTGCTCTATTCCCAACCTTTGGTTTGCTTCAGCCTGGAGCCGACCTGGTGGGGGATTTTTTGGAGCAATGTATAGCGGCTGGCAGGTTGCTGGTAAATGTCTAGGGAATAGAATGTAAAAAAAGCCCCTGGAATCAAAAAACTCCAAGGGCTGAATCAATGTTTGCCTAACCTTTTAATGAATGTAAGAGTTCGGAATAGGTTGGGATACTCCAGTCTCTGTGATCACACAAAGCTTCCATGGAGTCCACCTTCTCGCGAATTTCGGCCATTAATGGAAGTATAACATCACAATAATGAATGGCCTTATGGGAACCATGCAATTCAGAACCGCGATTCAACTCCGAATCAAGTCTGGACTTGATATCAGCCGCTTCTGTTAAGAGTGTGGAAACTGTTTTTAAAAGTTCCGCCTGTGGGCCAGCAATGTACCCAAGATTACCTGCTTCTGAAGCCTTGCTTAAAGCAATCAGACTGGAAGATACAGAGGTCTGAAAACGCATTACATCCGGTATCACCTGAGTATTTAACATACTAAGTAATGTCTTTGCCTCAATATCAATTCTGGTTGCA
>JACFNL010000068.1 GCA_019454875.1 Candidatus Cloacimonadota bacterium
GAGAAATTTGAGCCCTTTCTACATACCATTTCTGAATGGCTTCACGACCTGAGATCGGTTTTTCCATCAAAGATACGGAATCTTTTACTTGAGCCAAAACAGTGACTACTTCTTCACTCTTTTGGCGAATCAGGTTCATCAATCCTTCATCAACAGTGGGGGCTGCCTGAAGAATAGAAGATGCCAATAAGGCATTTCCCAGCAATAGTTTTCGCATTATTTACTCCCTTATAATCAAAGATCATAATCTTACTCACAATTTTGTGATTGACAAGGGCTGTTAATAAGTTTCTCAAACTATTGTCTTTTTCCCCGTAAGGACATATCAACCTGTAAATTGAGACTCTGTCCCCTTTGCCTGTATACCTCATAAAGAATCACTGAGGTCGCCACAGAAATATTAAAACTTTCCACCATTCCTACCATTGGAATAAAGATATACTGATCTATAATTTCTCTAAGCTCAGGGCTAATACCTTTGGATTCGGATCCCATCACAATCAAACATTTGTCAGGAATGGTACAGCGAGTCAGGTTTGTAGCCTCTGGCTGAAAATCCGCCCCCCAGATCTGATACCCTTCAGCTTTTTTTTCATGAAAAAAACTGAGATCTCTAGCCCTCTCAAACCGTATCCAGCGATTAGCAGATGAGGACGAGGAAGAACCAACCTGTCTCATGTTTGGACATTTGTTATAGGTGTAATAAAGATAGATGGTCTCAATACCAAATCCATCTGCTGAGCGGGACACTGCCGCCACATTGTGAGGATCCCAAACATTGTCCAGTACTAAAGAAACTCCCTGTATTTTATTCTGATAGTACTTCTCTACCAATTTCTGTCTGCGTTCATTCATATCAGCGACTCATCCTGTACAGTTCCCGAAGAAAGGCTACCAAAAAATCCCAGAACTGCTTTTCCTGACTAAAACCAAGTTTTCTTCTGTCGGCAGTTAGTAATTCAAAATCAGTTCCTGAAGCCAGAATTGAAAGATGCCTTCTCTCTTCCCTTCCGATATGCACCTGCCGTAAAAGTAAGGGGTCGGCAGAATATCGTTTAAATGTCTCAATATTCAAGATTCTCTTTTCAATCAGGGGAGCAAAAAATGCCAAAGCCACCTTGATTAGATCACTTCCTTCATCATCAGCCTCAATCCTCAGACAGAACTGAAACCTGTAACCTGGACTTAGGGTAATCAGTTCCATAAAGGCCCAGTAGACACAGGCATACAAAAAAAATGGCTGTCTGCGCTGGGATGCTTTTAACCCAGGCCAAGGACTCATTGTGTGAATAAAAACATTTAGGGGAATCAGTTCATCCTCAGTGGTCTGATCATCTCTTTCATAATAAAGAAGCTCCTGTTCCAGATATCGAACATCAAAAAGATCCAGACCCTCAAAGACCTCTTCATCCATAAACATAAGTTCTGATGGGACCAGACTTTCCAGATGTCCTTTCACTGACACACCCGTGATACCGCCTACAGGATAGGTTCCAATCGATTTCTGTTCCTCAACAAACAAAGAAATCAGTTCCTGCCTCAGCCTCCGTCGAAGATCAATCTCCTTTTTGGAAATCATGTTCAAATGGGCACGGCAGGACTTTGCCGCATACCGTAGGGCATCATCAGGAAGCTGGTTTAACTCGGCAAGCTCCCATAGATCTTCTTCCTGAACCATAGGTTTTAGTGCTAAATAAGCCTCAACCACAGCTTTTGGGTCCAAAAATGGCATCCACAAGGGTTCAGAAAGTACAATATCTGTTCCCATCTCAGGTTCTAACTCCGACTTAATCAGATCACGAAACTGGGCCGGATTGATACCTAACTCCCATCTTCCCTGCATGCGTTCAAAAAACAGCTGTAAAAATCTCTGGCAGAACAAAATCTCTCTTTCAGGATGCCGTTTTAAGGAAAACGCCAGTTCCTGCACCCGTTTGCATTCCTCACTGAAACGAAAATCCAAAAGCATATGTTCTCGATAGGCCGAAAACATTTCCAAATCCTTTTGCACAAGTGGACTAGGTGGCCATTTTAGAATAATGCCTAACAAATCAAGGCAAATCCCGGGCAGGGGCAATGTATATCCCTTGTAGATGGATTTTAGCCAGGCATCCAGATGCAATGAGAGATTGGCAGGCAGCTGAAACTGACACAGACCAAGGCTGGCACTCAAAAGGATTTCCGATTGTTTGGCTTCCAGTTCCATGCCTAATCCAGAAGTTCTGGAATCTTGACTTTTAAAAACTCAAGCTCCTCAGGCAGGTTGCCTGCATAACAAAGAAGTTTAAGATCCTCCCTCTCCACCCCACCGCCCCGTCTAAGCAAGGCTCTGGCTCGGATCAGCTTATAGAACTTGATCAGCTTTCGATCACTTAATTCCACGGAATAATCCTGCATCATAGAACGGATAAGGCGTTTGAACTCCTGATATAACCCGGCTGGAAAATAGGGATCGTTTCCAGTTTCTGCCAGTTCTTTTAATGTTTCCATAAAGTACTCATGCAGACTTTCCAGCTCACTTAAATCCAGAACAGAATTGTAAACCTGAGCCGTAGAGCGATCCTGACGAAAGCCAGCCTGGAGTAGCTCTTCCCAGCGATCCTGCGACACCCTCTCTACCAAAACCTTTAAAACAAATCTGTCCTTCAAGGCTTCCAAATCGGATACCGCTGGTATCTCATTGGTTGCAGCCAATAAAATTTTTAAAGGAACCGATACGGGATGTCCATCCTGATAAAATTTTCTTTCATTAAGAATTGTCAGAAGTGTGTTTAATATGGCTGAGTTTGATTTAAACACCTCATCCAGAAACACCACCTTAGCTTCAGGCAGTTTCCCCGCAGTTTTTCTATGGTATTCCCCAGACTTCATGCGTCTTAAATCCAATGGACCTAGAATTTCCGAGGGTTCAGTGAATTTGGTGAGCATGTATTCAAAGTATTCCGAGTCCATAACGCCTAAAAGCTGCCGGAAACGAACAATTAACTGTGACTTTCCTGTTCCTGGAGGACCAACTAGCAATAAAGGCTCCTGAGCAATTGCTGATATAAGAATTGCTTCCACTTCCTTTTCCCGCCCCACAAACTGGCTGCTCAAAATGGTTTCAAAATTTCGCAGTCGATTCAGAACCTCGTTTAGATTAATGCCCTGCATCAATGCTCCTCTCTGGTTTTCAGATATTCATATTGTTCATTGGCCTTTTGTTTCCAAAGAGACTCAAGCTTTAGGTGAACCAGTTTCAGCTCCGAGGAAATCTCGCCTTCCAAAGCATCCTTGTTATCTGAACTCAATCCTGGGGTGGCCAGATACTCGATTGCCAGTACCCTGGATAAGACCATAAACGAATTGGTAGACATGGTATCTTTGAATTCATCAAAATGTTTCAGGATCTTATCGCGCATAAAAAGACGGGTAGGAATACTTAAGTCCCGAGTCCCCCGCAAAAGAAACAGACAGGATTTTAATTTGTCGGAATTGGAACTGCCCTGGGTTGAAAAATATAAATTCAGAGCCAGACCCAAATGTTTTTTTGCCATTTCTTCATTGCCGGTTTTGTCCCTCAGTACTCCAACCAGTACCCAGGCTCTTAATGCCGAAAAATCCTGTCCACGAATTCTGGACTCCATGATACCTAAAGCCAGATTTAACTCTTCCGGATCCAAAAGCTGGGAAAAACGGCCTAACATCGGTACCAGTACTTTTTCCAGAACCCAGATTTTATCTGGTTCAATTTTTTGCAGGACATCAAAAAACTCTCTGGAAAGATGGGATTTTAACTGGTCCTGCTGAAACAGACTGGCAACAGCCACCATTCTCCCCAAAACATTGGCCCGATGCTCTAAAGCTTTTAATTCTTCCATGGACTGCTGCAACTGTTTTAAGACTTTTAGGGAAAAGTCCTGACCTGTTCTAGGCAGCACCTCAAGAATCATGGACCACAAATTTGCTCTTCTGTAACTGGCTGTCTCCTGATCCCAGGTATCCCCGGAAACCACCTTGGAAAGTTCCAATGGAATTCGGGTTATCAATTCTTCAGAACCCAGCTTTTTTAAAATCCTGTGTTTGTGATTCCATTCATCCTCATTAGGCACAAGGGACTCCGATGGTTCAAACACTAAAGAAACCCTTAAAAATCGGTCCAGGCGATAAGCATCCTGATTGTTTAAATCCTTAAGATACAAATCTCGTTTGTCCTGGGTAAAAGGCTGCTGAGCCAGAATCTGTCTGGCCCTTTGAGTATACATACGAAAGAGTACCTCTTGAATACCACCACGGGAAGGTAGATTGTGTTCGGCCCCAGATAATGCCTGTTCCATAAAATTTGCATCCCGTCGGAAAGCATATAGGCAGGCCAGATTCAAATGGCATAACATCATATCCATACTTTTAGGGGGCAGGCGTTTCTTCAGTTCTGAAAATGCTTCCTGCATACCTTCATAAAAGCGGGATTCCAGATCCTCATCCCTTAAAAGAAATTCTGGAATCTCAGAACGGTGGGCCAGACCACGATCAAAAATTCGGGAAAGAATCAGATCCCGTAATTTTAAAAGACGAAACAGATCTGTACCCAGAGTTTTCTGCTGGGCAAACAAAAACACAAGAACCTTCACCACAGGCAAATCTTTGGCATATGTTACAAGACTATCTCCTAGTCTTTCACTCATCCAGCGGATTTCAGACTGGCTCAGAATCATTCCTCTATCCATAATGTAATAGGAAAGATAGGCCAAATCCCTTTCTCCAATAGTGGGTTCTGTTTGTTTAAAAATCTGTGGAAGAGTCAGGGATTCAGGGCGGCCTGTCATCTCCTGCCACCATAAAAACAGATCCTGACCTAAAGACCCCAAACTTTTTGGATAGGTAAAAAATGCTGCCAGATCCCCATGAAAAACCGCATTGGCATAATCGCCTAAAGCTGCGTAACACTGAGCCATCCGAGTCAATTTTTTACTGGTCTCATCGCCTATCCTGCTTCTTAATTCCCCCTGTAACTCAAGAATTTCCCTATGTAGTAACTGTGTGTCCTTGGGCAATTCCTCCTGAAGATCTTCCTGTTCGTCTAAAACAAGCTCCACCTTTTCCTGGACGGAATCCTGTCCTAACATCTCAGCAACTTTTAGCCCAGCTTCCGAAGCACTTAAACCACTCTGATTGATACCCGATGAAAACTGCTGATGAAACGCCTTGGTCTCCTGTTTGAGAATTTCAATCTCCTCAAGATCATAAACCTCAATCTGAGGATCCTCGAGCCGAAATCCACTGACTAGCTGGCTAAACCGATCCTGATCGATACTAAACTTATAACGGAGGAGTTCCTCAAGTGGCTTAAAATCCAGAATGCTTAAATGACTGACCTTCAGCTCATTTTCCGAAGTGCTGTCAAGAAGCAAAGAGCTTCCATTGACCGGTTGAAACACCTTAAGCAGTTCCGTGGCAGGCAAAGGTGGTCTGAGCCGCAAATCATCACGAATCAGAACATGAGTTGATGCCCCATATTCAACATAGGCTTCGCGATAGGATTCAGGAGGACTGTGCCCTCCCCCTCGGGATTTTATAAATATGCTCTCATCCTCAAGCATCAAAACCGCAAACTTGTCCCTGTCAGAAACGGGCAAATCTTCCAGCCACCTTAAGAGAAGAGGCATTGAATCCGCTCTATATACCCACAACACAGGTGGACGATTATCTGCCTTGACCTGCCGCATTTTTAGAGGGATCACAAACTCACTGGCACCGGACTGGGATCTTATCTGACTGATTTCAAAATCACCCTGCCAGCGAATGTTTTTATAAACGGATTCAAACTCTGCATCTTCCAGTAAAATTTTACCTGCACTGGATAACAACAAAAGACATCCAGGCCTGTTGCCTAGACGATTAAGATGCTCATACTCATAGGGATAGGGATGAAAAACATCTAAGGCATCACGATAAAAAACCTCAGCCTTAAACTTCTCGACTGCAAGTTCTGCTAGATAGGATCCGGCCCCATGAACCTTAAAAAATCGATACCCACTCCAAAAAACCATTTGAATATCAAAGAGGGATATTCTAAGGCACTCCATCAGAAATTCGCCCTGCTCCCTTTCTGCGATCAGAAAATAAAGACAGGGTGGCTGCCCTTCAATGACTTTTTTAGGCAATAGCTCAAAAAGCCTGCACTCACGGGCCTCCCTGGCAAAATCATCTTTGTCAGGTATAAATGATTCACCTAAAGCCACGGCTTCTTCGGGAATTTTTGCCAGAAGTTTTTCCGTTAACAAAAGATAGCTTTCCCGGGGGGTTCTCACCCACATCACCCGGGAACCAAGGCAGTCGGGAGCAACATAGGCTAGGGCCAGAACCGCCTTTCTCAAGGCTGGCTCCGAGTTAAACCGCTTGCAGATCATGACTGTGACAACCTCTGCCTCTCTTTTTGTTCGTCCTTGTCTGATTCTTCAACCACCTGTACCGGAGCACGGGTAATATCCTGATTATCCAGTTCCGTACCAAGAAGTTTTTTTAAAAGGGCTTTATGCTCTTCTTCATGTTCAAAAGCCAAAGCATCTGGATCCGATTCATAATCTACTACCAGATCAAAACTTCCATCCACCTGATTTTTTTTTAGTTTAAGGGTCAATAATGGCATTATTCCTCACCCAAAAGTTTGATGATGTCACTTCTTTGCAAGACCTTTTTTTGAATCAGAGTCTCACCCAATAGTTTTACATGATCCCGTCTGGCCGCAAGAATTTTTTTGGCATGATTTCTGGCCTGAGTCAACATGGTATCAATCGCCTCATCTCTTTTCTGGGCCATTGGTTCGGATAACTCCTGCTCATCCTCTAAAACCCTGACTCCAAAACCCTCAGACATACCCCAGCGGCAAACCATGTCCCACGCAAGTCGGCTAGCCCTTAAAACATCATTTTCCGAACCTGAGGAAATATCCTCAAACATTAAAAGTTCCGCTTCACGACCACCCATGAGAATCACAAGTTCAGCAAGCATCTGCTTTTTGGTGATCACATGTTTATCTTCTCTTTGGGCATGTTGCACATAACCAAGAAAATCCGTGTAGTCTGAATCCACAGAAATTCTTTCCACAGGTGCTGCATCACGAAGGGATAATGCCACAAGGGCATGGCCAGCCTCATGATAGGCAACCACTTTTCTCTCATGATCTGTAAGCCCCAACTTTACCTGTCCCCCTCTTAAGGCTAAAAGTAGTTCTTCGCGGGAAAAGTTATGTTTTTTCTCACGAATGGACCAGCGTTTCAGATAACGGCATACTGCATTTAAATGATCTCCACTAAATCTGGTTCCTGTACTGATATCCCGCATTTCCCCAGTTTTTTGGGCTAACCAGACCAGATCCTCAGAGGACAGATTCAAGGACATGTTTTGATTGTAAAGACTAAGAATTGCAAAACGGTCCTCATCATCGGGCCAGGGAATCTCCATTTTTAACTCAAATCTACCCGGTCTTAACAATGCCGGATCCAGGGATTCCGCAAAATTGGTGGTCCCAATGACAAATACTAGTTCTTCCTTGCGAAACCCGTCCATTTCTGTGAGTAACTGATTGACCATGGAGTGCTGAACCTGATTGGAGCCTTGTGTGGAACGGGCTGAGGCAAAAGAATCCAGTTCATCAAACACAATAATTGAGGGGGCTGATTGCCTGGCCTTAAAAAACACCTTGCGGATGTTTTCTTCCGATTGACCTACCCACATGGATTTCAGTTCAGGCCCGGAAACAATCTGAATTGTGGCATTTAATGCAGTTGCCATAGCCTTGGCAAACAGGGTTTTACCTGTGCCTGGAGGACCAAAAAAGATCATGCCTTTGGGTAGAAGATTTTCTAGCCGCCTTGACTCCTTCTCATCGGTCAGGCTTTCTTTATATTTTAACAGACTCAGTATCTCCGAATTTAGCTTCTTTTTCACAGAGGTATAACCTGCTAAATCCGCCTCAAGATCAACATTAGGAAGCTCCATTCCATCCTGAATTGTCAATTCTCTTAACTGCCGGATGACATCTTCCTCAGAAGCTGGAAAGTCCACACCTTCGAGTCTGCTTAAAATCTGCCTGACCCTTAAGGCATTACAGCCGGACAAATATTGATACAGGCGCAATATGGGAAAATTCTGGGGAAACTTTCTGGCCTCATTTCTGGTAATCAGTGAGGGTAATACCCGTCTATCAATTCCCAGGATTTTTCGCTTGGCCACAAACAGATTTTCTATAGCCTTAAACATCTGAAAATTTGGATCCTTGAAGGTTAAAAACACCACTCTGGGATTTTCATAAAGTAAGGGTAGAATTTCTCTGGCTTCAGTTGTCAAAGACTCAGTAGCCGCAGAGGTCAGTAAATCCAGATGAGGAAGTACTAATACCTTGTCTTCTGTGGTATTTCGTACATGCCAGGTTATCTGCTGAATCATGATCCGAAGGACACTGGCACTACGATTTTCCTGCTCTCCTTCTGGGGGGCGACGGCCATCAAGATATTCCATCAGAATGTTTTTTTGTTTCAGCCGTGACCGAAGATGCATATAAACCCAGGGGATCATCTGCTTTTCGCACTCAATCATGACTGATATCCGGCCAAGAAGCTTTCTTTGACACCAGGCCAGATCTTCAGAATAGGCCAATTCTATAACTTCCCTTTCCTCAAGCTGATCCGCAAACTCTTGTAAATCCATACTACACCTTAACCCTGATCACTAAATCTCCATTATCATCCGTTTCAGATACAATCTCTCCCATCCCAGAAGCCTTTTGCCTTAAAGCCTCCTGATGTGTGCTCAATAGTGCCTCTTCCAAAAGAATTTCAATTTTTTGATGCACCTGGGGCATATCCTCTTTCCACCGGGCCTGTAACTCCATCTGTTTTTTCTGCCTGTACTCCTGAATCTGATTCACTAAGGTATGTTTGGCCACGGCAGGAGCTGCATTTCTGGCCCTCTCCTCGTTATAACCGTCATCGTAGATCTCGATTTCCCCATCAATCTCACGGGAAACCTCTTCTTCACAGATAAGGACAATATCCAGTGTCTGTGTATTTGGATTAAACCTCAAATCAAAACCATCCATGACTGTATTCACGCTGTCTGTAGCTTGCGTCCAGCCTTTTTCCAGCAACCTGTCCCCTAGTAATTTTCCCATCTGATCCAAAGGTAATAGTGGGAGCATGTTGATTTTGCGTTTGGACTTCAACTCATTCTGGATTGTCTGTGTCAACGACTGTTTTACTCTGACTCGATATGACTGGCTCATACATTCCTTTCAAATCTTTTAGAAAACTCTCCACAAACGGATCAAAATACCGGGTAAACAGAGGTAGCCACAACTGGGCCTCGCCATAATCTTCATCTACAAATGATACTGTCCTTAAATAATCCCGGACTCGACTTAAACCCTGATATATAAACTCATAACCTTCCGCAATACCTATAAAATAGGATTCCTCATCATCCCTGTGGGCCATCTGGGTTTCCATATGGCTCTGGGATACGGCGTAACGGCTTCTCCATACCACATTCCATTTCTGAAACTGGGCAAACAAGGGTAAAACCACATTAAGCCAGATTCTTTGTCCGGCCTCAATCTGTCTAATCATCCAGTGATAACGCTCAAAGAGGGAACGCATTAACTGCTCGATATCTCTGCGACCCCGATCCTGAAGATTAAGAATTGTCTCACGAAACCCGTCCAGAAATGGCTGAGGACAAGAACAGAAAAAATAGATTTCCGTCTGCGTCAACTCATGGCGACAAACAGAATCATCCCTTTCATCGAGCATCGGATTAAGGCTTAGCCAGAAACCACGAAACTGAATCAGACTTGATAAAGTTATGCCAAAAATATGTCTTTGTAAATGAGGATTCAATTCACGGATCAGCATAGCTAAAAGAATTCTGTTTCCACTAAATGTTGGGTTTTCGATTCCCTCATCAAAGGTCTCATGAAAAAGATGGGTAGAACGGGATAGCTGTGAAAAGGCACGAAAGAGTCCGTATCCGATTTTTAAACTAAGGCCTTTTATCTGATAAAGATAAACTGGGGTTAGTGGATCCGAGGCTTTTAAATACAAGGGCCTTGGAACAGCACCCCCATAAAACATCAGATGCTCCAAAAATATGGTCTGAACAATTCTGTTAAAGGCCTCAATAAAGGTTGAACTCAGATTTGATGGTAATTCCCTATAGAATCCTGACTGATAATCTACAAAAAAATATCGGTGCATCCGTCGCCTCAGTCTAAGCATCTGCCTTAAAACCTGGGCCTCGTTCTCGGGTACATAATATTTGTTGCCTGTAATCATGAAACCGGATAACCAAGAATTCTAAGCTCCTGTTTGTTCAACCGAAATTCCGTGAAATTAGGGCCGCAAAAATCCGAAGCCTGATACCTGTCTGTCAATAAATGAAGTTTTTGATTGGTTGAGCCAATAAATTTTTGTTCTGAAGATCTGTTTTCCTTCTGATAACGACCATCTACTAAAACATCTACAAAGGGAAGAACACTGGCCTTGGTTTTATCCTTAGCGATTTCTTCCATGGTGTAACCAGTATACAACATTACTGACAAATCCGTATCCCGCCGCAAAAGGGACAGAAAATTACAGAGGGCCAACGACTGTTCTAGTGGCTCCCCGCCCAAAACACTGATTCCTTCAATACCCAAAACCGATGTTACAAGCTTCAATACCTCAGAAACGGGGAGCAATTGTTCTTTTTTTCTATGAAATAAATGGGGATTACAACACCCAGGACATCTAAGACTACAGCCGGATAAAAACAGGGCCGCCCTCAAACCTGGACCTTCAAGATCGGTTTTTTCTATCCAATCCCCAAGGTATAAAGAATTCACGACTGTTACCCCGTTTCAAAAACTAGGTAACCAAACCAGAATTATAGATAAGATTGTAAACTCCACGGGCCAAAGGCGCGTAAGAGGCAACAGAAAGACATACAAAGGACAGAAAAAACAATATGATGCTGACCCATTTCAGGACAGCGTCAATTTTATCATTATCTTCTGGCACTGGTGACTGTTGCTTTGCCATTCTACCCCGTGTACTCCCTTAAAATTTTTTCAATCAGTTGTGGTCCCGATACACCTGCCTGCTCCCACAACCAGGGAAACATGGAGATATTAGTCATTCCAGGAATAGTGTTCACTTCATTGACGAACAATTCTCCCTGATGAGATAAAAAGAAGTCAACTCTTGCAAATCCACTTCCTTCAAGAACCTTCACAACTTCAATAGCCAAAGACCGAATTCTGTTCTTAGTTTCCAAAGAGAGTCCCGAGGCAAGCCCGGTTGTAGTCTTTGTATCGGATAAATATTTCTCAGAAAAGCTGTACCAGGTATTTTTGGAAATTTCTCCCACGGGGCTTGCCTGCCAATCTGAGTCAACTTTTAACACAGAAACTTCAAGCTCGCGACCCAAAATTTCCGGCTCAATCACAATCTTGGAATCATAAGTAAAAACTTCGCTCACTGCCTGATTAAAATCATCCGATTCTGTAACTCGAACTACTCCAACCGATGATCCTTCCCTGGCCGGTTTCAAAAAAACGGTCCCCTCAAAAGGTTTTTTGATCCCGGTTTCATGGGCAAGGTGCCATGTGTAAGGTACTACCGGGATACCTTTGGAACTCAATGCCAGTTTGGTCAAAACCTTATCAAAACACATTATGGATGATTGTGAATCAAACCCGGTCACAGGCCACCCAAAAGCCTTCATTCTTTCCACAATTTTTCCATCTTCACCCAAATGTCCGTGGATAGCCTGAAACACCACAATCCTGGAGGAAATATCAACAGAAAAGTCAGGCAACAAATCAGGCAGACGATACAAGGGATAAAATTTTAGATCGGAGTTAAGCCGTGCAAGATTACCTTCCACAGTACAAAAGGAAAAATCTTCAAACAGACAAACTTCTTCGGATTGATTAAACACCAAAAACAGGGGCCGCACCCAATCAGGCATATTTTTGAAGGCAAAATTGGCTGACACCAGAGAAACCGGGGCTTCATGGCCTGGTCCACCAGTTGCTATCAGACAAGTTGTTATTGGTTGCCGCATCTTTGGATTCCCAAACCTTCTATGGCAAGAATTGAGGCTTGAGTATATCATACCCGACATGCTGGAACCATTTTTTAATATAGGTCATCGTGGCTCACCCCTCAGAGCCCCAGAAAATACTATGGCCTCCTTCCTTCAGGCTCAACTCGATGGGGCTAACTGGATTGAATTTGATATTCGTCTGAGTGCAGACAATAAAATTGTGGTAATTCATGATTCCAAACTCAACCGAACAGCTAAAAAGCCCGGAATTGTTAAAAACATGACTCTGAAACAGTTAGTCAGTTATGAGGTGGGTTCCTGGTTTCATGAGGACTTTTCTGACGAAAAAATTCCTACCCTGGAGGAAGTGTTTTTAGCACTGCCCTATATGGGTTTTAACATAGAAATTAAGGCAACCGGTCTGGAAAAACATCTGGCTAAACAGCTTATGCAGTTTCCTGAACATCAGGTTCTGGTTTCCTGTTTTATGTTTCAGCCTCTAAGGAACCTGAAAAAACTCATTCCCGATATCAATACGGGAATTCTCTTTCAAAGAAAGATGGGCTGGAAACGCAAACTGGATCTGGCAAAAAAATATGGACTGTATTCCATACATCCTGAACAAAGCATCATTTCTGATGAAATGCTCATGTATGCCCAAAAACTCGAGCTGGAAGTAATCCCGTGGAACATACATCCCTACCACGAGGGACGATTAAGGCAACTCCTCAGTCTGCCAATTCGCGGACTGATCAATGATATGCCACTGGCAATTCAGTACCATCAGGAGCTTTTGAGTATCTCAAGAAGCTCAACCTGAAATATAAGAGTGGATCCTGATGGGATTCCCGGCAATGATGTGTTGCCATAACCCTGATCCGGTGGAAAAACACAAAGTGCCTTTTCTGTTTCCCTAAGCTCAGGTACTAAAAGATTAAACCCCGGGATAACCTTACCGCCTACACGGAAATGAAAAGGAATTCCTCGGCCTAGGGAACTGTCAAAAATTCTTCCATCAGGATGCCAGCCAACAAAATGAACACTCACAGTATCACCAAACTTGGGCGATTTTCCCTTAGCCCTTCCAGTAGACGGCTCCATAAGCCAGCAGGAAAATTCCTTAAATTTAAGTTCTGTCATACCAGAGGTGTCAGGAATTTTATGCGGAATACCACTAGGTTCTGCCTGAGTCAGTTCGACCTCATATCTTAATCTGGCATCGGAAGGAATTATACCCTCAATCCCAGCCTTCCCATAAGCCAGATCCGAAGGAATATCCACCTTCCAGATGGATCCTACGGGCATCATCCGAACAAGTCTGTCCATGCCTGCAATTACCTGCCCATGACCAAGAATAAACTGAAAAGGCAACTTCTGGGACACATTGGAATCAAATTCTTCCCCTGTTTCTAAATAGCCTGTATATCGAATCGCTACCCGATCCCCACGGGAAGGAACTAGACCCTTGCCTTCCCGAAGAATCTGATAGCGGATCCCATCCGTATCAGCCACAATCCACTCTGCATTAGATTCAACAGTTTTGGTAGGCCTTGAAGGTTGGGGCATTGTCTTTTTGTTTTCGGTTTCATGGCGGGCCTGTAACCTGTCTCGCTCCTGCATTGTGATTTGAATCCAGATACCAATCCCTAAAAATGCTCCTAAAAACAAAATTGCAAACCAGTTTTTCATTCCTGTCCCACATCCTGCGAAATTTTACTTTCCAGAGCTTCCAGTTTGTCCCTTACCGCTGGAGAAACACCAAGTTTAGGCGCGACCTTACAAACCTGTTTTGCCTCTTTTCTAGAACCGGTTTTAGCAAAGCAGGAGGCAAGCTCAAGAAACCAGTTCTCGGACGGGTTGGCAAAATACCCATAACACAGATGCTCCAAGGCAAAGTCATAGCGTTTGATCTTAATATATATGGAGGATAAAACCTGATGCATACTGGCATCGGATGGCATACCTCCGGTTTGAATCATCTTGATGATGTTTAGAAACATTGGGGTTTCATAGGTTTCTTTAGGCAATTCATTCAAACAGGTTAGAAGTTGCCCATAAGCTCTATGTTTCATTTCCAAAAGCTGTAACTGATGATGGACAAACTCACTTTTGCGCCTTAAATTACGATACATACTCAACAAAAGCTCATGACCCAATATACAGTCCGGTGCTCTTTCCGTAATTTGAAGTAAAGCCTCAGCTTCAAGCGGCATTTCCAGTTTTTCCATTAGCCAGTAGCGAGTCAGGGTTAAAAACCAGCCAGCATCATCCTCAGCTTTTTTCTCAATCCACTGCATGGCATCCTGGTATTTTTCCGACAGAATAAGCTGTCTGAGAGGAAGCAGGATACGAATATTAAAATCCTTTAAAACACTCTCTTCCAATTTTTTTGATGCTACCTGTGTATGCCATAACTCAATGTTTGTCAGAACATCCTTTGAAATCTGTACTAGAGGGCAGTCCTGTAAATACCTCTGAATCATACTTAAGGCCAACAGGGAGCATTTCTGATCCTGAGAACTGTCTGAGGCTAGCTGGTCATATAAATCATCAAGAATGTAAGTCACGCCTTTCTGAAACAGAATAAAAGCTGCCAAAGACTTGTTTAGCCCTGTACAGTTCTGATATTCCCTTTCCAGAAGGCGGCGGGAACTTTCGCTTCTCCAGTTCTGCATACCAAGTATCACAGCCCTGCGCATGTCCGATGAATCTTCCGAAAGTAAAGAAAAGTATTTCTGTTCGTCTTCTTCTTTGGCCAGAATACAATAACTCAATGTCGAAACCGCCTGAAACGCTACATTTGGATTACGAATTTTTTCCTTGTGTATCAATTCCAGAAGAATAGGTACCATGGAGGATTCCGCGTGGCGTTCCAGAAGTTCAAGAGCTAGTTGCTGCAAGGCCGGAATACTTCGTTCACAAGCCTTCATTAACAAGGCTTTCTTAGCTGGACTGGCCGGATGTTTTTTGAGAATCTCCACAGCTGACTTTAATAGCTCCTCATCGGACTCTGAAAGTAAAAGTGAGCCAATCCACTCCAGAACACGGGGATCCTCATGAAAACAGTGAGCACCTTCAATAGCTGCTAGTTTTGCGTCCAATGCATCATCATTTAATAACCAGGACAATATCCTCAGCCCCTGAGCCAGAGCATCCCTGTCATGACTATGCTGCCAGCGAAACCCGTAAATTCTGGCCACATTCATGGCTAGCCTGTAGAACTTGGATGAACTGTACTGCTGTAAAAATGCCTCGGGAATCTGCTCATGCAGTTTTAACTGTATTAAGGCATCAAATGCCGCAGAAATTATCATTTCCGGCTGTCTTTGCAGACATTCAGTAAGTTGAGCCAACGATAGTTCCGGATCTCCTTTGGCCAGAAGTCTGAGATAGGCTGCGCGAATGTCCACAGCCGAATTATCCTGAAATCTCTGAATTACATCCTTGGTGGTCTGAAAATCAAGTTCAAAGTCACATTCAAAAAGAACATTTAGTAAATCAAGCTGCTCAGGAAGGGTTAGTTCCATAAGCCTTTGAAAAACAAAATAACGGCCTTCGTTAATACCAAGCCGCACCAGTGCTTCCATAGCAGTGACACGAATAGTACTGTCAAGGTTGGCAAAACGGCTCATAAAAAAGGCCGTCACCTCTTCCTTGTTTCCATATTTCCAAAGAAGTGGAATCAGCTTACTCTGGTTCTTGATAGGAAACTTATCCCAGCTTTTCAAGACAACGGACAGATAAGCGGCCTTGGGACGAGCCGATAAAACCTGAAGACAATCATGAAAATATTCGTTATGAACAATCAGGCGGATAATCTGTGAGTCGAATCTGTCCTGATGCAATACCGAGGCCAAAGCAATGGCGGCCTGCACCAGATCCTTTCTGGTACCTCCCAGAATGGAGGGTAAAAATTCAAGATGAGGTTCCAGGCATTCTTCAAACAATGCCACCAGATCCTGTTGGGAAATAGTTTCTATACTCACCGGATTTCCTTTCCCTGCTGCAATACCAGATCGCGAAATCTGGCCAGATGTTTATCAAAAAACAGGGACACACTGCCAATCGGGCCATTACGGTTTTTGGCTACAATTACTTCTGCCTTACCCCTGTTTTCTTCATTGCCAGGATCATAATATTCTTCCCTGTGCAAAAACATGACAATGTCTGCATCCTGCTCTATGGCTCCTGATTCCCTTAAATCCGACAACATAGGCCTTTTATCCTGACGGCCTTCTACTTTTCTGGATAACTGAGACAGAGCCAGGACAGTACAATCAAATTCGCGGGCAATTCCCTTTAATCCTCTGGATATCTCAGAGATTTTTTCCTGCTCACTATTTTTGGCTTCATAGGACTGAATCAGTTGCAGATAATCAATAATTACAACACCTAGTTCCTGATTCTGATCTCTTAAACTTCTCTGAAGTCTTCTGAGATCATTTTTTATATCCATCAGAGTCATGGCATTCTGATCGTTTACAAACAATGAAGAATTTTGCAGACGACTGTTTGCCATACCAAGCTGGGTTATTTCATCAGAACTCAGATCCCCTTTGGCCAGTTTGGAACCATTGATGCCTGCCATGTTGGAAAACAGACGGTTTACAATCGAGGTTCCGGGCATTTCCAGTGAATAAAGAATTACAGGAATGGTTTGTGTCACAGCTATATTGTGCGCAAGCTGCAGGCAAAAGGCCGTTTTACCAACTGAGGGCCTGGCACCTAAAACCACCATATCCTGGCGTTTTAGTCCCAATGTCAACTCATCAAAGTCACGAAACATGGTTTTAAACCCAGTTGCAGGAGTCTCTCCTGCCTGTCTTTGCATTACCAGTCGGGCTATGGAATCCCAGGATTCTGAGCCAAAATGCGAGGCATGCATAAATTTTTTATCATCCCGTAACTCAGCAACCTTTAAAATTTCTTTTTCCGCTTCGGCAACCAGGGTATCGGCATCCTCTTCCTCAGAATAGGATCGTGACAACAACTGATTGGAAATATCTATAAGTTTTCTTAAGCGCGATTTTTTGATGATCAGGCGCGCATAATTCATGTGATTAAAATTAGGGGTGATGCTGGTTAAACGGGCAAGATATGCCTCACCCCCAGCATCCTTAAGCGACTGAGCATTTTTTAGAGAATCCCCCAGCACTACCTCATCCCAGTTTTCACGGCGCAAATCCATTGTACGCATACATTCATAGATATCCTGATGCACCCGCTTATAAAAATGTTCCTTTTTAAGCTCCGTCGCCACCTCGGAGAACTTGTCAGGAAAATTTATAAGCAGGGATAGAAGGTTTCTCTCTGCATCCAGATTGTGGGGAGGTATTCGCCTAAGAGTATCATCCATAGTCCTGAGATTATATCATTCAGGCATAGTGTCCGTAGCTGTTTTCTTCAACCCGCTTGAGGAATACACGCATCACCCTTCTGTAAAGTTCATCCTTAAGGTATTGATCCTCTACTCCAGCATCAATACTTGGATTGTCATTAACCTCAATCAGGTAGTACTCCCGTCCAACCTGCTTGATATCTACCCCATACAGTCCATCACCAATAAGATTGGCCGCCTTGACTGCAGTTTTTATAAGTTTGGTAGGAGCATGTTCTACTGGAATGGTTTCAAAATCCCCATAACGGGTCTTTCCGCCTTCGCTCTGAATAATCTGCCAGTGTTTTTTCACCATGAAATATTTGCAGACATACAGGGGCTGTCCATCCAAAACCCCTACTCTCCAGTCAAATTCAGTAGGTAAAAATTCCTGGGCAATCAACAATTCTGACTTGGATAATAAAACCTCACAGGTTTTTTCCAGTTCTTCCTGGGAACTAACTTTTTTAACCCCCAGTGAAAAGGCCGAATCCGGCTGTTTTAAAACACAGGGAAAACCCATAGTCTGGGCAATCTGATCGAGGTTTCCTTTGTGAACTACCATGGTCTTGGGAATTGGAACCTTATTTTTATCCATCAGTTCGGCCAGATACACTTTATTGGTACAGCGAAGAATGGATTGGGGATCATCAATCACTACCATACCATTGGCTTCAGCCCTGCGGGCAAAACGGTAAGTAAAATGATTGACACTGGTGGTCTGACGAATAAACAAAGCATCAAACTCTGCCAGGCGGCTCATATCATCCTTGGAAATCAACTCTGCATAAAACCCCACCGATTCTGCTGCTTTCACAAACTTCTGCATGGCCTTTTCATTGGAGGGCCCATGACCTTCCTTGGGATCGTACAAAATGGCCAAATCATAGCGGGCACTTTTTTTTCGGACAATCCGTTTAGGTTTACTGAAATACTCCTCAGCGGCATTCACGGCAAAACCTTTGTGATCCGGCACAATTTCACTGGCAGCCAGACTGTTTAAACTAGTTAATGTCCATTTGTCTGTGTAAGTAAACACTGCTCTAAGAAATGGTGAGGGAAACAGGTTAAAAAACTGGGCAGCTACTCTATCAAGCTTTTTGTCCACACTTTTTCCAAAATAAATATCAAGAATATACCTGCCACTCCCCAGTGGTTTTAAACTCTTCTGAATCATCTGATCCAGATCTTCTGAGGCAAACTTCACCAAGGTCTGGCTCTTTAAATCCTGAATTGTCATCACATCGGGCATCGGCCTGTGGTTTCTGGCAGTTGCCAGAAGAGATACATAATAACCAATGGTCTGATACCGATACGACTTGCACATGTTATAAACTTTTACATCCTTAAGACGGGCATAAGCAGCATCCATGACATAAGTCCTGGCAGATACCACTTCCACACCGTCCAGTTTCAGGGACCATTCCTGTGGATTATTGACTACTATCAAAGTTTTCATGAACTAATTTTTCCTTTTGAGGGAGGTCGAATCATAAGTAAATTGGCCTCATAAGTTACAACTCCAAGAAGGATGGCACATACCAGGGTATTAAAACCCACGGAATAATAGTTGCCACCAAAGGGATTGGGCATATAGGGGTCAGCAATCTGCGCCACCCTCTTTTTTTTATCATATCCGTACACTACTACAAAATGTCCGGTGGGCGTGCCACTGATGGCA
>JACFNL010000069.1 GCA_019454875.1 Candidatus Cloacimonadota bacterium
AGAGCCTAGATCGTCTTGCGGAAAACTCCCTGTGGTTGAGTGAAACTGAATCTCAATCTGATTTTTGCCATACTTTTCTATAAGCGCTTTATAGCAACGAACCGCTACTGCATGTGGTCGTGAAAGCGAGGCATACAGCTCATCAACCAGATACCATTTTTTTAACTCAACATACATTTTTACTCCCATTCCGCTATGTCAAATTCCAGATATCGGGAATTTGCTTCAACAGCTTTTTTGAGGTTTTCATCCACACCTTCAGGATAATTTGCCACAATTTCAAGCTTGATTGAAACATTTGCATTGGGGTCACGAGCCAAAATGGCAATAATGTCTTCGGCAATAGAATTCAGCCTTGATCTGGCAATGTGAGGCGGAATTTTAACCGACCCATGAAATTCAAAATGGACAGGGGTAGAATTAGGGAAGTCCTGCCAGGTTTCTGACTCGGTTACAGAAGTTGGAATGACACCTTGAGGTTTGGATGACTCTTGATCAGGACTGATGGTTTGGCTTTTTTGCAAAGCCTTGTCAGAAGCTTGCTGAGCCTCCCTAACCAGTTCTTCCTGATAGTCTTTGGCGTGTTGGGGTTCTATCAGCAGGACAGTTGAAGAGTAGATTAAGGGGGATGCTATTTGAAAACCCTTGAATTGATCTCCTGACTGCTCCTGGGCAATGGCAAAATAATCACCAGAGGTTGCGCCAGAGCAAATGGCATCTGATAGTACCTTTTCTGATGCCAGTCGGGGCAGATACAAATAACGCTGGCAATCTTCATAGAACCTGCTGGCAGCAATTGCTGGCTCATTAACCCAGTAAAACTGCTGCAAAAGGTTTTTTAAATGTACCGGGGACCAACGGCTGATGAGCCATTCCTGTTCAATACATATCCTTTCTAATTCGGGAAGAATATGATTGCTGTTGGTATTCAAAGCTTCCTTTTCGAGTGTTAGTGTAGAGGATTTGGGGTCCTCCTGGTGCGGGACAACTAACCAGCGAAAGGTCTCGCGAATAGACTTTTGCATGGCTAACAAAGCCTGCTTTTTTGCGGCTTCAGCTTCTGTACTGCGCAATCGATCCAGATTGAGTCGTCCTGTCTGAAAATCGTCCAATAGACTGCTCCAGCCAAGATATTGTCTGGTAGTGCGCTCCATTCGCGAAGCTGCTGCGGTATCAGGCACAAGAAACAAAAGGCGATTGCTACGCTGCCGTGGCCGTTCTCCATGGCTTTGTAAAAATCTTTTGACTTCGGGTTCGCACTGCAGTGTTGTATCTCGAACGATCGATTGGCCAACCTTAAACACTACCAGACGGATTTCACTATCATCAGGTACATCGGCTGGGTTGGGAAATATGTGGTAATTACGAAGGTGCGAGCTGCTTCCCATGAGCTTTCTTAACTCAGTCTCAACTGCTTTCTGAACATCTGCCCCAGGCATTTGCTGGGCGCGAAATTCTACTTCCTGACGCAGGTTAGCGCGGGTATCAAACCAGAAACGAGTGGCGAGATTTGCGGGGTCACCGGAGTTATTCCAATAATGTAGCCGATCGGTTAAGCGGGAAAGGACATCAATATATACCGACGCAGACTCGGATGGGACAAGACAGCCAAGCAGGATGCGGGAGCCTTCAATACCACGATTGCGGCTCTCACGAATACCAGCACTTCCAGGCGCAGTGGCTAAAAATACCGTACGGGCCACCCGTTTGGCGGCAAAATTCGCGCCAAATCGGGCTTCCTCCTGAACTAGTTTGGTATTGGCATTAGGGCCATCTATATCTTTGGTAATCACAGGATCCCAGCCATTAGGTAAGAACTGCACGAATTCGTTGCGTACATTATTGTCGTCCAAGGGGATGGTTGCCGGCATGATCAGTAGATGTAGATTGTCATGTTGCATCAGACTGTAAATCACACGAGCCATCAATTTTAGTACGCCACGGGTTTTCTGAAAACTTTCCAGACCACTCCAGTCTTCATAGAGGCGATCAAAGACTTCGGGATGAATAGGGTAAGCCTGCTTCAGACGGTTTAGGTAGCGTTCACTCTCATTCACTTCAGTGGGTAACTGAGTTGCAGCCTGTCGGTAACATTCCATAAATGCGTTGCAGGTCTGATCCCGTTCGTTTAGGTCATAATCCCTTTCAAACAGGCGACGGCGCACAATTTCAAAAGATTCTTCGGGGGTTACGGGTTTCCAAAGCGATTGCACCCGGCCAAAAATCTTTTCCAGGCTGCGCAGTACCTCCCTGCCTCTTTCTCCTCCAGCTTCAATTTCTGATTCTGGCAAACTGGCTAAAATCATGGCCTGGGGAACTTGTTTTACGGCTTCCGTCAAAGCCTGAATAAAGGATAAATTGGCCTCATAGGTGCCGCCACTTAAAAGTCTTGAATCGAGTTGACGGATGTAGGCCACTAACTCATCAAACATCACCACACAGGGAGAAGCCTTACGCAAAAGATCGGCCAGAACAGTTTTACCGGGACTGGTGCCATTCTGATCGTTGTCTTTTAAGAGTTCATAGCCTTCTAAACCAAGCAGTTGCCAGCCCAACTCACCCCATAAGGTATTGGTGTTTATTCCTGGCCTTGGATTGGCTTTGCCGGGGGATAGGGAATTGCCGTCCAGCATACAGACTCTGGCTGCAGGTATGTGGGATAAACCAGCCTGAGTAAGGATGTTTCCTATACCGCTCATTTGGCTAAGTGATATTTTTTGAGTTACCAGATGGTAGACAGCGATCAAGGTATGAGTTTTGCCACCTCCAAAGGAAGTCTGAAGCTGTATTACTGGTTCGGCATCAGAGCCATGCATGCGTCTGGCTACCTGCTGTAAAAGAAGACCCATCCCTTCCGTAACACAGGTACGATCAAAAAAAATGGCTGGATCCTGGTAATTCTGTTCCGCCTTACCATTGACGACCTGAGATACATCAGCCGCAAACTCAGCCTGAGAATATCGCCCAGTTAATACTTCCTGTCTCGGTCTGATTACATTACGCCATGGCTTCATGTTTATCCTTTCGTTCTGCAAACCGTCCAGCTGGGGTAACTGGCTTTGAGTCGAGCTCAATTCGCATACCTGACTGTTCGTATCGTGACCAGACATCCACGGAATGAGAAGTTATAACAAATTGACCATCACGGCTTTGCACCAGTTGTTCCAATGTACTCAAAAGAGGGCTTATCAGGGAGGGGTGCAAGTACAGATCTGGCTCATCAATCAGCACAATTCCCTCAGGCTGTAAAAAGCGACTGATCAGGTAGATGAGGATTAACACCTGATGTTCTCCGGCACTTAAATCATCAAGCAAGTGACTGGCAGCACCCCTGCCCTCCAACTTGACTCTGAGACGACTTTCCCCATTTTTAATATCTGGATCAATTTGTTTCCCACTTAAAAACTGATTCATGCTGCGTACAATTTCGTGAAAACGGTGCAGAGACGAGGTTTTGAGGGTAATTAGGGATGGCTCAAGCTGGGTACGCCAGTCTTCTGTTACCATGTATTTGGTGAGCCAGCGCTGCGATAGTTGATCCAGGACAGGTTCAGAAATATATTTTTTGGGAGTCACCCAGCGTCTTTCTTCAGCATCCAGATAAATTACATTCGGTGCGTTGACTGGCTCATAGGTTAAAATCAGCTTCTTTCTGGCATCTACCCACTTAAAAAACCAGTCGTCCTGGGGTAAGTGAAGCATTCGAAAAATTCGCGATGTTCTTCCCTGTAATGGGCGATTGATGGTCTCCCCAAACCACACGGTATCAGGAAATTTATGCATCACAGATTCAATCCAGATCCGTTCTCCAAAAATAAGCCCTACCGGCTGATCAAAAAACGGATGAATCCCATCTAAAATTACTACCAGGCCACCCCAGCGCTGTAACCATACCCGTGACTCATGTTTTTGGGGCAAGGGTTTTTGGTGATCAAGCCAATAGGCACAAGCATCCCAAAGCACAGCTACAGCCCGTAACAGGGTTGATTTTCCACAACCATTTGGCCCGGTCAAAAGTACCTTGGTCTCAGGTTTGCCAGTCCAATCATTATCAAAGGAAAAATGCTGATCAGAAAATGGCCCGACATGATGGGTTAGAATCGTTTTAATCCGCATCACTACTCCCCTGACTATATGTAAACACATTGGAACTGTTCCATACCAAAAAAGAAAACTCTCACCTACAGGTTGAAACTAGTCTATTGAATGCCAAAATGTGCAGCAATCTGCTGTTTTACTTTGTAGTTGATATGTTTTCTATCTAAGTACCTTTTCAAATGATTAAGAATAATGATTCGAGTTACGGCTGACCCATTTTCTTTGTCTTGAAACAATGCAAGAAGCTTGGGCTGATCTAGCCAGTTTTCATGCCACATATTGCTGAGTTGTAAGAAAAGTTTGGACAGTGGAGTGTCCATTTTCTGACATACCCCCTGCACAGACTGTTTTAACAATCCTGGCGCGCCAATATCTATAACTCCCTTGGTCACTATTCCATATATGATTAGCACATTCAATCTTGTAATGAACCTAACCACACTATGTCTACTGACATTGGTCTTTCCCCTCTTTTCCAGTACAGTCACAATATGTTCAACAAATTCTTCCTCGGATTGTTCATTCATCAACTCATTAATCACAAATGACAATAATCTAAAATTAAGCTCAACAACAGCCTGCATGCCCTCATCAATCTGCTCTTTTGTTAAAGCACCCGTCCTGTTTCTCAATATTGACCCAAGGACTTCCATGTATTTCAAAGTCTTCCTAAGCATCAAGTCAATGTGACCAATAACATCTATGTCTGAATCTGGATTATTCCGGTGCTTATCCTCGAACTGATCTTTATGCTCTAGTTCAACTTCTCTTGCGCGCTCAGGGCTTTTGTTAATGTTAATACTTTTGGAGACCTCATCCGCCAAGGTAAGTGATCGTGCATCTATGTGATCCAACTCACCTTTACTAAATGTTGCAGGCTGGACATCCTCAAAAAGTTGCATAGCACCAAGTACAATAGATTCAAAGAACTTATAATCATCCGAATGATGAGCAATAAAAACTGCTATATATGCATTGTCTTGTATATGGACATTTTCAGCAATTTCCTCAACTTCCTGTAATTTTTTCTTATCTTTTTTTTGAATGCCCCTCGAATATGAACTGGCAACAAAATAGTAAAACATATAAACATATTTGAATTTAACTTTACCGCATTCATCCTCGTGCAAAATGTTGGTGCTAAAGAGTACTTTTTTCAACTCACTCCATGGAAACACATAATGCCTGTCTGAATATTGCTGATAAAAATCATCTAGATCATTCAGATTCAATGATTTGGAATCCTTACATGCGTATGCAAACTCCTCGAGAAAATTAAAATAGACACTAAAATTTGAATCATCTACACCGCTCTCCCTCAATAAGCAATAAATTAGAGCTTGATAGCAATAACCTTGAGAAGTTATCTGGCGATCAGAATTACCTTGAGAAACAGTTACTCTTGTGATCATTAATATAAAAAATGGGTATGCTGGCACAATGCCTGAACCCAAAGCCCGACCAAGAATGGCATCTACTTCTAAAACCTTCTTATCCCATTCCTTAAAATTATCATTTTCTGGGCAGTAATTTTGATCCAGTTCTAGCCAACGCCTAATTAGCTTGGCACGCTGTGATGGAAGTAATTCCCTAGTCTGATAGTGTGTAAAGTCGCTAACAATCCCTTCACTCAAGGCATTGGCCTCATAAATATCATCTGATATCAGAAAAACATTATTGTAGCCACTTAGTTCTGATAGAACTGAGTCTTTTCGAGAGGCAAGATGGAAGTCATCAATAATAATGAATAATTTGTCTTTGATAGAGTTCAAATCATTATTACTGTCATATTGTTCACGAAACGCCTTTTGAATTCGATTAACAATTCTACCTTCGAGGATTTTATTGTCATCACGAATATAAATTGGAACAAACCCGCGAGAAACTAGTTTTCGGAACGCAACTTTACATAGGGTAGATTTGCCTGACTGACTTGCTCCAGAAATTACAACTTTATTGCTACAGTTTGTATCTAACTTCTCAATCATTTTCTCAAATGAAACAGTTTCAACCAAATTACTGTCAGCATCGTATTTATCCAAAGAGATATCAAAGAATATCTCTCCGAGCTTAAGCTTTCTCTTAATAGATGCTAAACCAATAACCCCTGGGTTCTCTAAAACATCATCAATAAACTCAGTCTTCACAGCTGGAACAAAGTCTATTGGCTTATCTTGGATATTTGATTTCAAAAAACCTAAGATAGACTCATAGATATGTTGGGACTTACTGGTTGGTTTGCATATCGTTATATGATCTGAATCATCAATTTGAATAGTGTGGCCGCAAGTCGCACTATTTCTATCAACAATTAATAAACCTTTAATCGATTTTCCTTCCGAGTATGATTGAACCCTCACATTTTTTTTCTGAACAAATTTATTAAACCATTGCCCTAATTCAGTTAAATGATCTGAATTATTTCTCAATGATTGAAGCATTGGTGCATCAACCGATAATATTTTAAATAATGTGTCAAAATTATTTGCAATTGTCGCGCCATTGTGAGGGGTGGCTATGAAGACAATTGACTCACATGCCTGAGCAATTTTTTGACAATTTTTTTCATCGCTCTCTGTAGATAACCTAAGTACATTTTTACAGAGCAATCCTCCTAAGCTGTGAGTAACAAATGTAATTCTACCTTCAGTTAATCTATTGGAGAGAAAATCAAGACAGGTTTTAGCAGTCTCCGCCAAGCCACTAGATTTAAACTGATGGGCATCATATTCTAAACTCCACACCGCTGAATTACTTAGATCAGCCGCTAACCATTCCAGTAAACCCTCAGAATCTTTAGAGGACCATGTGTTTTTATAATGCCCTCCTAAGCCGTGAATAAAGATAATATTGTGATCACTATGAATTGTACTGATCTGATGTAACTGCATTACCTTACTCCCATCGCTTAAATTTATCTGCAACCTACATTGATACCTAGAAAGTTCTGACTCAGACCCTATTTTTTCTTTGCTACCTGCAGCGACTGCTGTGCATATTTTGCACTTGGCATAGTCTGGGCCAGATTATCAATCCCATCCCAGCCCGTGATTATCTCGTTATAGACCCGGGCCTGTTCGGCAAAACCCTTGCGTTCCAGTACAGTGTACAGACGATAGGAAAGCTGACGCAGGATTTCGGCTGAATATGAAAATCTGGCTAATATACGGGCTGCTCCACTATCACCAGAAGCATTTAAGGCTTGAATCATGGCATGTAATACAAACCAGGCAGAAGTACTGGTTTCAATTTCAGGATTTATTTCCTGCCAGATGTAAAGCCTGACTTTACCAGCCGAAGCACTTAAGACACCTTCACTTTGCAGGGCTTCTACACTGGTACCTTTGGCTCGGGCCAGAACATCGGCCTCACCAAAACTGCCTTCTCCAAACTGCATCTGCTCCAGCCAATGTAAACAAAAATGGGTGATCGTATCAAAATCAGCCTCGGCTAAAAAACGATTGATCAGTTGCAGAGCCGATTTTACACTCATTTTACTGCCATCAGCTTCTAAAACAGCTTCTACCTCAGAAAATATAGCCATTCCCGGACCAATAATTGCCTGAGATAAATCAACCGGTGCCACTGGAGAATATTCCCCTTCATCGTTTCTAGTCATTTCAGCCAGGGCAACCGGCAGTGTTTCATTTAATTTTCTAATAAACTGCCTGCGGGAAATGGTTTTGGCCTCAAAATCTCTTTTTCTACAGACCAAAACAATGGAGGAGGCTAAAGCGTTGGTGTTTGAACCAATTCTCCTGTGTTTTTGTTCGCTGCGCACAGGCCAAGTGCCACAAACCTGTAAACCAGCCTGTAATACAGCATCCAAAAAAGTTTCCCAACCTGTGTTACTTGTCTCAGCCATCTTTGTTTTTGACTGCTTAAAAGCGTAGTAAATAGTGATGGGATAAGCGGGGTGCGATTGCTCCGCCAGATTTTTCATGGCCTCGGTCATTCCATTTAAAAAAAACTGTTCGGCTTTTTGTTTTGAGTTTTGGTGGCGATAAGGGGTGGCAATCAGTTCCTCATCTTTAGGAACCGCAATAGTGGCAAAAAGATCAGGATAAATGGAACGAAGACTGCGCCTTAACCAGACATAAAAAAAGTCGGAAAGATCAGCATAACCAATATTATCGAAGTAAGGGGGATCAGTAGAAACAATACTATTCGGTATAACATTTTCATTTTGTGCAGTAGCAGCAAAACTTTTACCAGGTAACCGAGTAGAAATCGTCCGGAGACATTTAGATATATATTTGGTTGCTGTAGCAAAGCCACCCACCACATCCGCAAGAGTATTTGCCTCAGGGTAATCCCAAGTCATCGCAATTGACTGACTATCAAAAACATTCATAACCTTTTGATTGTCCGCAACCCATCTAGTACAAGTATTATTAAAATCTGCACTACGATCCACCGAAAACCCCAAGTACACACTCACAGCTTCAGCATAGGCTAAAGCCCCACTGCCCCCAGCAGAAAGGCCAATCCCATCATCCTTGAGCCCGGCTTTGATAGCATCCTGACGGATGAGTTCCCGAGCCTCAATTACCAGATCGCTGAAAGTTGTCAAGGCCAATAGCTGACGGGGGGTGAAGAGGTCTCCGTAAGTGAGCATTCCGTAAGCAGGCGGTGAAAACCAGCGAGGGTTGTTGGGCATCGTTAAAGTTGGCTTCCATACATCAGGAATTTTTGCAGCTAGAACCTCGTGCTCTGAACTAGGAGATAAATACAGCCTTCCTTTAGGTCCGTCTGCAACTATTGACAATAATTTTCTATTAAATTGTCCTCCTTTGCCTTGTTGGTAAATATAGCTGTCCTCGATTGCAATCCCAGACAGTAAACACTTGAAATTCGCTCCTCTGGCTAGTTTAGTTCCAGCCTTAGCCTCAGGCGGTGGCTTCCCGATGCGCACTTCAAAACGATAGGAATCTCCCTCAATCACCGGCTCTACAAAGGCTTCCTTGCCCGCTTTACTACTTAAAATAAAGGTCGAGACCAGGGGTACATGAATTCTGGCAAAAGCTGGGTTAGGACTTTTGACTGTTCTGGCCCATAACCAGGCAATAACGGTTAACTCCTGGCCCACCAGGGCATTTAAGTCCGGTCTTTTTTCGGCCATTTCTTTGGTGATTTTGACTTTTGGGTAATACTGGCCAATGCGTTTTTGGGCCTCGAGCCTCATCCACTCCCCGTAACAACGAACATCTTCTGCCAGACCTGATGCCCCTCCCCAGCGTGATTCCGTGGGAGCTATCGCTTTAGGGTTAATTGCCTGCTGTCCAGAAAACCTGGGGGGAATTTCAATCATGGCCTTGTTGATCATGACTGCCACTGGATTTAAATCGCTGGCAAAGGCTTTTAAGCCCAGGCGTTGTGCTTCTAAAGGAATGGCACCTCCTCCAGCAAAGGGATCATGCAGTCCTGGCAGTTCCGCCGGATTAAACAGGGTTTTGGACTCAGGGTGGTCTTTATTTAATTCACAGGTATGCCTCCAGCTCTCTAAAATGACTTCCCGGGCCTGTTTTAACAGAGTCTCATTCGTAGTGTTTTCCCATAAAACCAGCTTTTCTATCATATCAAACAGTCTGGTTCTGGCTTTGGACCAGTGCCCTTTGACCTGAGGGTTAGGCTCGACCCCAGGATTTTGATGCCTCCATAAATCCTCAGGGTCATGCACAAGCTGGGCAAAAATTACGGCTCTAGCTGCAGCCAGTGGTCTTCTGGCCCACCATTGGTGTAGACCTCTGGGATGTGCGCCGATACCGGGCATTTTTTCTTTGGCACAAGCCTCATTGATTTTATCGAGAGGCAGGGCCACCTCGATCAGTTTTTTAGGGGATATGATTTTGACTGTTGCAGGCTGCATTGATTTCCTTAAAACAATTCCATTGTACTAGAGTTTACTGTTACAAAACATCGAAGGCTACGATTCCCTGAGCTATCTGGTTTGCCCAGAATAATCATGATTGGCTCACTGCACCGGTAAGCAGGATTCTGACTAATTTTCACCATCTGCAAAAAGTCTTCCTGACTGGGATTCACCTCCACACTAGGATGATAATGCCATTCCCCAATATAATGGGTTCTAATCTTTGAATACCACTTGTTATGCAATAAATCCTTTAACCCTTGCACACCACGCCGGAATGAAAACCACCAGGACTGAGAATCCCGGGGCGGGCCCGTCACATCGCTTACCGTAGCCAGTGACAAATCGGCTGAATAATAGCCAACCAGAATACCACCTGTTTCCTTGGAATCAGCCTGCTCACAAAATTGACCCATTTTTAGTAAATGGGATGAGTCAATCTGAAGTGAAAATTTTTTATCTTTTGATGTACCGCTCCAGCCTAACAAAACATACTCCCAAAACTGCTATTTTGCTTCTGCACACTGTGTGAGCTGATAAACCAAAGCCCTGTTGACTCCAAGGTCTAAATCAGCAATTCTCTCCAGCTCTTTGACACAAAGACCAGCAGCTATGACAATATCATCATACCGGGCAGGAAACAAAGGTGACCAGCAACCAGAACCCTCCAGAACTTCACCATCATTTTCCCATTTTTCTTCGTCTGCCCTTTTAGGTCCCTCTACCCATTTAAAATAATCCTCGGCTACAAACTGATTACAATAACTGCCATAAACCAAAAGGCTTTGAGCCTTATATCCCAAAGATAAGGAAACAATTCGTTTAGGGATAGCCCACCAGTTCAAAGAAAGAAGCTGAATCACTTCGTCGGATCCGGTGCAATCCACAATCATATCCACTGGTTCCAAAATTTCTGCCATAGCTTTGGCTTCCCCACTCAAACCATCACTATTTGTTAAAACCTGTAAATGGGGCGATATCTGCAATAATCTGTTATGCACAGTTTTAACTTTATGTTCACCAATGTCATTTAGTGTAGCTGTATGCCTGCAGGTATTGCCTGAATCAAGCACATCAGAATCCAGAAGCAACATTTTTTTGATACCAAGACGAGCCAAAAGTTCAGCGAGCATGGAACCAAGGGCACCAACACCTACCAGACCAATATTTAAGTCTGCCAGTTTTTTTTCGATTCTGCCCCGAGAATTAAGTCTGTTCTTGCTCCAGTTCTTGGTGGATATATAGGAAACTTTAGCATCCTCTTTAAAGCAGCCCAGCTCAGCCCTCATCCGCCTGCCAAGAAGATTGTTGCGAAAACCATTAGGAATATCTTTAATAGATGAGGAAATTCTTGGCAATTGAATGGTGTACCAGGCAATCTCAATATTTTCTTTGCCAACATACTTTGGGATTGGATAACCGATCAGAAAGATTCCAATTTCTTTAGAGCCTTCCAGCTTCTTGCGAATGTATTCCTTACATTCTAAAAAACTGTCTCTATTAGGTGAAATAGCTCGGCTTAGTTCCCCCCAGTTTTCCGGATGTTTCCAGGGAGGCTGAATTACAGGTTTTTCGGCCAAATACCAAAATCCCTCTAATTTTTTGTGAATCAATTTGGTCTGTCTTCCATTCCAGCGACGAACCATTTTGTTATCCACAGTCAAAAAATGATCTATAACAATGGCCTGAGGCAGTTGCTCCAAGTCAGAAAATTTTAAGCGACCCCAGCAACCAAAATACTCCTGCCAGTTACAGAAAGTCTCAGGACTTTCATCATGCACAAAATAAAACTTGTCCGACAATCTATTCTTCGTAACCCACGGCAGTTCAAATGGCTCTCCATCTGCAAGAAGTGTATTGTTAGCAGCCTTTTTTAACCATTCAAGTGCCCTGTTTACATACCAAAATAGCCTTTCTTCGACATTTCCAACGGGGTCAATTGTAAAAACACTATCTCGATAGGGAGTATCCAGGCAAAGCTTGCCTTCCCGCCATCTGCTTTTTTTTTCTTTATAATCATTTCTGATTTGATGAGGAAAAGTTGCTTGAATCCCTCCTTCTACTGCGGGATAAAATTCAATTTCTCCGAAAGGATACCCACTGTCTACCAAAACAAACCAGTTCGTCTTTTCTGATATATAATCTGAGCGTATCTCCCTTCTAAGCTCAAGCTCCAAGCACCACTGCTGTAATTCTGAAACAAAATGCCAATCAGCCAGAACCCTGCATTGCTGAATAGAGTCAAGAAGTCTTTGGGCTCTGTTTAATACAGAAGGTACAATCATTAGATTCTTATGCAAATCGACCACTTCTAGGGACCGCTGGACCAGTTGGCTGGGTAAATCCTCCTGATGAATTGTTCTGGCTCTTTTTTTCCTCCGGTGGGAGGGGAAACTTATCTCCTAGCAGCTCTCTCCACAACTTCCCACTTTCACTCTTGCTATTATAATCATAAGCTTTGCGGGCTAAGGCAGCCCCTTCCTTCACCTGTTCATAAAACTTCGCAAAATCATCAGCCGAAATTCGTTTGAATACATCATGCTCAGGTACTCCGTAATCACTTAATCTTGGTTTTGAGTTTGACAAAACTGTGACTTGGTATTTATCACGAATTTTCTCCAGTGTTTCTACAATCCCCTGAGCAACACTACAGATTTCATCGGGACAACACTCCCCTATCAGTCTCTCTAAAGGAAAACCTTTGGGATGTTTTGGTTCCGAATAATTCTCTAGCCTCCACCATTTTAAAGCCTTAACAACATTCACAAAATGACCATTAGTATTACAATTTTTGTCCCGTGTCCAACGAATCTGTTCCAGTGGATGGGTGTTTTCCCAGTTCCCTGAATTGCGATCGGGAATGCGTAATGGATTTAGTTTCCACTCCGGCTCTGACGCAGCTTTTTTCATAAGCTCTGAATAACCTACCCGATTATGGATACTTTTCCAGGATGCGTTAAACCTCCAGTCTGGAACATCTTCCAGTAGATCAATTCCCGAAACAGCATCACATCGATAATTTTCCTGATCTACTTCTGAAGGAGCTGAGGTAATCACCAAATCAAGCTCTACATAAGAAAGTTCAATCCCAAAGGAGCGTCCCTGAGTTCTCCACTTGTCCTTGTAATGAGTATTCAGAAATGGCTTAAACAGACCCATAGCCTGATTCGGAGTATATTTTGCTTCCGGTAAATTAGTAACAACCACAATATCCACATCAGATCGTTTATCTGATTTAGGACGCACAGCAGTGGAACGACGATAACTGCCTTGAATGAAGCTTGTCACTATAATTGGCTTTAGCTTTTCAAACTGCATTAAACGCTCACGCAGCAGAGTATGCCCCTTTTTCATATCATTTTTTTGATTATCTGTTGGTCGAATCTCTGCCAGAAATTCCTTGAATTGTTGGTCAAGCTCCATAATCATCTCCTATGGGTAATCGTATACTAGGCCAGTACTCCGTTGACTGCTCAAAATCAAACTCATATAACTGTAGAGTTCCCAATGCAGAACCCTGTCTTCCCAGAAAAAACATAAAAGCCATGGGACTGGCAACAAACAGCTGAACCGGAATTCTGTAGTCGATCTTATTACGATAACTCCGTATCAGCTCCTGGAGTTCGTTCACTAGTTGTAAAGCCTGTGAGGCATCCCTGATTGCATTTTGGCCTACTCCAAAAACAGGCTTCACATGAATCAGCTTACTGCACTCACCAGTCCGCATTAAATATTCTCTAGCCTTCTCTGAAGTAGAGCGAGATACCGAAACAGAAAAAGCAATAGCGGAACCATTGCTGGGTAGTTCTTCCTCCCTTAACTCCCAGATAGGCTCTGAACTATGCACTACCTCTGTTTGAGGAATCCAAAGTTTGGTATCCTGTCCTTTCTGAATGGGAAAAACCTTTGCCCCTGATTTAATTGGAAGTTCATAACCAGCCAAAAAAGCCAGTGTCAGATTACATTCCAGCAATAAATGAAGCTCCTCGGAACGATATGGCTGCTTATGCAAAAATTCTTTAACCTCTTTATAGATGGCACTTGACCACAATCCCGGATCCTGAACTTTCCGTTCCTGAAAATATTTTGCCACGCAAACAAAATCACTACATTGCTGCTCGATATCTTCCGCATACCGTAGAAAGCTTCTGATGCCAATCCGTCTGCACAATTTTACAGAAACATTCCCGCTAAACAAATTTTCCCGCTGACAAGTCTGTTTAAACGAATCCCTTGTAAAGCATGTATTGCCACCCATTATGAATTGGTTAGCTAAACCCGTGTAAGGATTATTTTGCGATTGAGGGTCAATGGCTTTTAGGCCAACCACTTTGAGCCGATTGTTTACCAACTCGCAAAAACCACTTCTACCAAAAAAATCAATTCTCAGCCGCAAACGATTCAAAAAATCGCTCAGGTCTTCTTCATGCTGAATATTTAGATGTTTTTGCCAGTCTAGCCGCATTTTTTTGAGTTTCCCAGTGCATTTTCCAGTCACAAAATCCCGCGGCAACATTCCCTCATCAGACTCTCTAAGTTTTTGAAACAGTGGATCAGCTTGCTTCCACTGCCAGTTGCTTAAAAGGTGAATTCGAAACCACTTGTCCTGTGCCTGTGCTTTGAGCTGTTGGTAGGATGTATAAAGCCTTTGCAGCAAAGATGTCATTTGATCTTTTTTACAAAGACTCTCCGAACAATAGGTTTTGCTTCGGTCTACATGGTACTTTATCTGGTAGTAATCATACAGACAGTATGTTCCTGATACAGAAATTCCCGGTTCCTCATATTCGACAACCACATCATCGACATGGGCTGCCTGATCTGATTCCAGAGTAACCCTGGTCACCTTAGAATTTGGATCCAATAATGCGGCAGCCTGATACCAGAACCATAAACCCTGATATTCGTCTCCCTGTAAGCGTGCCGAAACTTGTTTTTGTGCCACTTTTACACCACCTTGGCTTTTTTCAACAAATCACCAAGGTGATAGTTGATGGAAACTGCCCCGGCCTCAGGCTCATTCTTAAACGGTTTATGAATATAATACGGGCCTGCCACCGTATCATCAGGGTGTACCAGCACAATCGCTAAAATAAATTTGTCTCCCTGATTTAAGGCATAGAGGATTTCGTTTCTGGTTAAGGTCACTGTGTCAGAGCCATAGGCTCGGCCCTTTACTTCAATGTGTCTAGGCAAACCCTTTGGATCCCTGGGCAGACTGGTCAGATCCCAGCCACAGTGTTCCTTTGAAACATCAATGACTGTGTGCCCAGCCTGCTCTTCCTTATACCGGACGGCCTGCATGGCTAAATACTCAATATGAGCACGATTTTTCTGTTCCGGGTTTTTAACAGTATTGAAGAAACCAGGTGGTAATACCAGAGCAGCACCCAGAATCTGGGGAGTGGAATTTACAACATCTCGCTTCTGCTTCAATTCTTTACTACGCGACTCCAGCCTGAAATTCAGTTCCAACAGATCTCTTTGTACCTTTTCCAGGCCGTGGACATCCTTTCCTGCTGCCTTATCTTCACGAAGCCTTTCTTCGCGATCCGTGAGAAAATCAATTTCCTTCCGCAAGCGCTCATGAATGGCGTACAGGGTTTTATCGATCTGCTTTACATGCCGAGTCTTAATCTCATCGTAATGTTCTTTGGCCAACAGGGATGTAATCCTTTGAATTTCACTATCCTGTAGGGATTTTAAAGACTGAAACTCATCGCCTAATTCTCCTAAACTCTTTGCGTATTCCACAGGGATGGGTGCTAAATCCAGGTGTGGTGCATAACCTGCAAAGGTAATGGAACCATCTTCATCTTTTCTAACAAACTGTAACCTTCGTGACAAAAGTTTATGCTGACCGTCCTTAACCTCATGGGATAAAAGTACCAGTATCCAGGGCCTGGTTTCTTCACTGGCAGGCTGGTAAAGTATTGTACCCTGTCGTAATATTCCCAAATTTCTTTCCAGAACCAAATCAGTCATTGCCAGCATTAAAGGATGCCCCGGGTGCATCAGTACAGCCCTGGACTGTAAGGAGTCTGTAGCGTCTCTGTCTGATTTTTCAAAGCAGATTAACTCATACTTCTTGAGTACTGGTTCCGAGTTTTGTCTAGACCGACCTGTAATTCTGCGATCCCTCTCACGAATTTCCGAAGGCACAAAGGACACCTCAAGTCTTCTGCCGCTGCGTTTGTTCAAGGACACATCAAGACTTTTTGCAGCTTGCTCAAAAAACAGGCGTACATAATAAGGTTGCAGCTTGCGAGCCTCAGCTTTCTCCATTTCCTCCTTGATACGGTATAGGTTTTCCTGAGACATCACATCTTCTGCCAGAGCATTTCTGTTCAGCAATTCTCGCAAATTATCCGGATCAAAGGCATGATCAATCACTGTGTTAAGCTTTTCGCGCACCTCTGGTAATTCGCCGTAACGAATGGCTTCAATCATCAAATCCTTCAACGGCTTATCCTCAAAAATTTCGCCTAAAATATTAAATACCTTGCCTCGCAACGCCTCACACTCCACAGCGATTTTATCCAATAACCTTCTCCAGACAGCCCCCTCCCTGGTTTCTGAGGCCACCAGGCTCCATAGGTGGCACACTTCTGTCTGTCCAATACGATGGATCCGGCCAAACCTTTGTTCCATTCGATTTGGATTCCACGGTAAATCATAATTCACCATCAGACAGGCACACTGTAAGTTGACACCTTCCCCAGCAGCATCTGTTGCCAAAAGTACCAGTAAATCTGGATCAGAGCGAAACAAAGCCTGAATCTTTCTTCTCTCATCACGGTTTGTGCCCCCATGAATACAAGCCACACTCTCTGGCCTACCTAGAAGGTTAGATATTTTCCTCTCCAGGTAGCTCAGTGTATCTCTGTGCTCTGTAAACACAATAATCTTGCGCCGATTTCGGGAACTATCACGCATGAAAGAATCGTTCTGCAAAATTCTGGATAATTCCTCCCATTTACGATCTGTCCCAGACTCATTTAAGGTTTTGGCCAGTTCTACCAGTTGTGAAAGGATCTTGATTTCGCGTTCCAGTTCCTGGACCGATTCAGCGGTTGATGCCCGATCAATCAGTTCTCCGCTCAACTGTTCCAGCTCTTCAGCTGTATAGTCATCCTCATCTTCCAGAGTCAATGATATTTCCTGGGCACGCCTTCCTAAGGCTTCCTCCTTAAGGCGATCCGTGTGACGGTCACAACGCCGTTGTAAAGATTTGTATATAGCTTCCGGGCTAGAGGCCAGTCTGCGCTGCAATGATGTCAGAGCAAATCCTACCGCCCCCCGCTTTGATCCATCAGCGATCTGATCGGCCTTACCCATCTCAGATTCCACATACTGTGTGACCAGACCATAGAGTTTTGCCTCAGCCGATGACAGGGAGTAATTGGCTGTATAGGCTTTGCGTTCTGGAAACAGAGGTGTTCCATCAAATTTAACCAGTTCCTCCTTAACCATTCGGCGCATCAAATCACTCGGATCAATCTGGTGTACCCCGTCTCGAAATTTTCCATAAAAACGATCTTCATCCAGAAGTTTTAAAAACAGCTGAAAATCTGCCTCTTTGCCGTTATGCGGAGTAGCTGTCATCAAAAGCAAATGCCTGGTCACTTTGGCAAGTTCCCTGCCTAACTTATAACGACTGGTTTCCTGAATTTTTGCACCATTTGCATGAGCCGAGAGTTTGTGCGCCTCATCAAATATCACTAAATCCCAGGGTTCTTTTAATAGATCCTGCTGATACACTTCATTACGAACCATCTGATCCAGTCTTACAATCCACTGACTTTTGTCCTGAAATGGAGAAACATAATTCAACTGCGAATTCCCAGTAAAAACCTCAAACTGCAAGCTAAATTTTTCATACAACTCATCACGCCACTGTTCCACAAGGCTACCCGGAGCTACAATCAGAATACGAATAGCATCTGCCCTTAAAATCATCTCGCGCATGTAAAGGCCTGCCATAATCGTTTTCCCGGCCCCAGGATCATCGGCTAGCACATAACGCAGTGGCTGTCTTGGCAGCATGGACTCGTACACAGCCGAAATCTGATGGGGCAATGGCTCTACATTGGAAGTATGAATTGCCATCATGGGATCAAACAAAAACGCCAAATCCATGCGTTTGGCTTCACAGGTCAATAAAAAGTTTGCCGGATCGGCATCAAACCCAAAGGCATGACCAGCTTTTTGTTCTTCGAAGTCTGCTACATCCTCACTGGACACCATGCGATCGCGAATACTTCGATCCGGTAAACGATAAACAATTTCCCAGGCATTATCACTCAATGGTGTTACCACCACCACAGTTGCCGCCCCGCTGGAATCAAGTCCTATGATTACTGTTCCTGGCTTAATATCTTCAGGTTTCACTCATTCTCCTCACCAGTTTTGCTAAGCAAAACCTGGCTTTTACCTTTAGCTGTAACTCGATACCTTTGCCTGCTGCTTCGGGGTTTATCTGGATTAGTCATTTCCATGAGCCCACTTGCCAGAGCTGGCATAAGATAGGATTTGCGGAAATGCTCAGAATCCTTAAGGCCCATGCGAATTTGAAGTTCATGTCTACTCATTTCCCCGACTACCAGTTTCAACAGTCGCATGACTTCCGGGTTAACTTCCCGGGCGACTTCCGGGGTAACTTCCGGGGTGGCCTCCACTGGGGCCTCCACTGGGGCCTCTGATAACATTTGTCTGCTAAACTCCGGCACCTGGATGCGTATTCTGAAAACATCGCCCTCTACCAGCTCGGGGTTGGAGCCTCCGTAGGCCTGGCTGTACTTCATCATCTTTCGCATACCAGAGCCTAATTCATCTGCCAGACCTATCTGTCGAAAGAAGCGGGCAATCACCGGGTTTTTCGGAAAAGGCGTGAAATTTTTTGGATCCAGTTGACCAAACCCGTGGGGGCGGCTGCTGTTTTCGGTGCGCACCTGCCCATACTCTATGATCAGTTTGGCCGGATATGCATTGGTATACTCTCTATGAATCAGCAGATTGGATGCCACTTCCCGAAAAATTGCATA
>JACFNL010000070.1:0-10541 GCA_019454875.1 Candidatus Cloacimonadota bacterium
GAATCGAGATGGAATTGCAATTAACTGACTGGTCTAAAATCTTCGACCACTATAATGTAAAAATAAATCTAAGGAAGTAGTCCTGGTTTTTACATGGGGCTAGCATTCCTATTGTGGGATACTTGTATTCTCTAATTTTGAAATAAAATCGACATCCCTTAAAATCATTTACCCAATAAAAATCTGTTACATCAGAATAGGGAACATCATATGAAAATTTTTCTACAGTTCTAAAATCATCTGATGGCTCAGTAAGATTAACCTGTACATGGTTTTCATGCAGAACCATTGTATGAAAATCTGAATCAGTAAACCCTTCCGTTGAAGTAGCAGCGGCACCTGGTCTGGGTTTTATTTGGATATAAATTTTATCCTCTTTAACCCAGTATTTTTCCACTATAAATCCGGTCCAACCCTCAACAATCTGCAATACCATATAAACTGGTCGAGGCCTCCTATATACCCGCTCCCAAAAGCTTTGCACCACCTCCCCATATTCCGACAAAATAATAATATGCTCTGGATCAAACTCATATTCTTTGTAGCACTGAACAAGGGCAAAGACTAGTGCTGCTACCAGTAATAACAAAAGAACTCTATTTCCCACAGGCTTCCTTTTTTGCCCTGGAAATTATCTCGTTTGCCCATGAAAAACAGTCATATGCAATGCCACAATACTCTGGTGGCTTAGCACGAGACTGCACGGATAATAGGGTAACTTTTTCCTGAAACTTTTGGGAATCACAGCATTTTGGTATTTTTACATCAGAGCAAAAAAGTCTGGGAACCGTGACCTCACGTTCAACTCTTCCGGGTGTTCGAGTTCCCAGTAGAAATTCTATCTTCTTGTAATCATCCCTTTCGGCCGCAAAACCATACTCACTAACAGGATTTCGAATAAATTGGTGGGGAGTACCACCTGATAAAGTAAGACAGACCTGAATAGTACTAGATTTATTCCAGGCACCTGGATAACCATTATATGAACCTGGGCTGGTTGGATTGGGCACCCCTCTGGCTCTCCCTGGAGAATACCCACTCGGATCGTAGCGGCCACTGAATTCGGCCGATTCCAAACTATTGAGCATGAAAATACTCCAGATTAGTTTTGTATTTATGTTTCAACGAATGTGGGCTACTGTGAACGCTGATTGGGGAGCCATCTGGCCGAATAAAACCGATGAAATCTGTAACCGGATCACAAATAATGGTCACCTGATCTTTATCTCTAACCTTTCGTAGTGCTGTGGATGGGGGATTACGCAGGAATTCCAGTCCACGGGGTCCAAAAAGCATGATTTTTGCCTTTTCATATATCTGTGGGTCATTGATTTTTGACTCCAGATCTTCAAGATCATCAATCTGAAAGGACAAACCATGTATCGCTAGTCTATTGTTCAATGGAAAATATACCGGTGGATAATGCACGAAACTGTAAGTCCAGACATTGAGATGTCCCCAATGAATTTTGTCTGAAAAAATGTTTTTACCCGAAAATGGAAAATTAAAGCGTGCCAGATTCTTTTCGGGATACAATACAAAACCTCCCCAGGCAGGATTTTGTTCACATCCAGGAAAAGATTTACTAACAAAATCTTCAAGGCTATCTACAATGATAAGCTTATCACAACCACGATCATATGAAAGTAGCTCTGTATTGTAATGAAAACCAGCGTCTTGCCATTCGGCAAGAGACTGAACAGTGCTGGCATTAAATAGTGCATTGTAACTATAGTAATATTGGTTAGCAAATCCAAGCGACCTAGCATGCTCAAAATGATACAACGGACAAAGAGCCAAACATACCGCAATGACAATCTTGAGCATTATCTATTTTGCTTCCGGCTGAAAAACCAAATCTGTTGTTCATATGCCTTAGGCCCTGGCTGAATTTTATTAAATCTGATAGCATCGACCTGACCATGCTCAGGGTGCTTTTCAGTAAATTCACGCGGGAATAACCCATCATACTGCAACACATGAACTGCCTCATGAAACAAGACTTGGACTTCTTGATTACCGCCAACTTCGGCAGCTGGAAACAATTGGATGCCAAACGGGGTGGTCCTACCCTGAGAATTATTGAGTATGGATAGAATATCTCTCTGCCCATACACACTCACCTTGCGATTAGACTTAAACCGCTTCAATAGCTCATCAAGAATATTTTGCTGTTCAGGGCTGCAATTATCCAGTCTCCCAAAAGGGTTATTTTCAATTTCATTGATGAGAAAATTTTGCTCACTTTGGTATCGGTTAACAAGCGCCTTCGCAGTAAAATATGCATCTGAAGTATTTCTAACTCTACGAGGGTAAGGATAGCCTGGTTGGTCAATCCATTCGGGTTCCGCATTCACAAACTCAAAAAATCCTGTTGGGTCAGTCGCCATGGTAGGCTTGCCACCCGTAAACATTAGCCAGTTGCTGCCATCCTGCATGGGATCAGGCTGTAGAAATCGGCCAGTACAGGAATCGTAGGCACGAGCGCGGAAGTCGTAAATGCCTGCAAGGGTATGGGGGCGGCCTTGAAAGGCAAACAGAGTTTTTGCCATGCTTGGAGGTAAATCCACTAGTGGTACCCCATAAGGATCCATTTCCAGGGAAGTATTTAAAGATACAGGTGGAATAGATTCTCCAGTGGCGAGATTGGGAGTTGTTGGGGCAAGCACTGTAGCTTGCATATCTGTCAAAAAGTGGAGGGAATCGTTTTCCCAATCAATTGAACCAGAATCGGAAAGAACCACCCCGAAGCGCTCATCCCATTCAGCGGGATTGTATTGAGAGCGGTATATTGATGCTTTCATATCATCCATACCTTCGATCTCTCTTTGGTTTTGCCTTAATGTGTAGCTTGTAAATGTTCCTTCAAAATCTGTGTTGGTTACTCCAGCTCTTAGGCGAGAACCTGGATAATAAAGATACTGCTGTTGCATTGCAGGCATAGTTTTAAGCATTAACCTTTAGGATACCACCAGAATGAAATCCTCCGGTATGGCAAAAAGCTCATTTTTAATCACTCAAGGCAAATTCGGCCTGGTCCTTCTGTCCAGATCCTTGACCAAAAAATCCAGATTTTTGGCTACGGAGTCCGGGGTAGAGCTGTTTTTGGACAAGGAAACATAAGCTGCCGGAATGACAAACAGAGTGAAGATAGTTGAAAAGGCCACTCCCCAGAATACAACAACTCCAATTACAACCCTGGTTTCAGCACCTGCACCGGATGCCATAATCAAGGGAACTGAACCAGCCAATGTGGTAATGGTTGTCATCAGAATGGGGCGAAGTCTAACTTTGGCAGCCTCACGGACAGCCTCCATAAACTCATAGCCCTCATCGCGCAACTGGTTGGCAAACTCCACGATCAGAATTCCATTTTTAGCGGCAAGACCAACGAGCATCAAAATGCCTATCTGCGAGAAAATATTAAGGGTTTCCCCGTGACCCAACAGCCCCATGAGGGCCCCCAAAATTGCCAGGGGGACCGTAAGCATGATCACAAATGGATTCACAAGGCTTTCAAACTGGGCAGCCAGAACCAGATAGACCACGATCAGGGTCAAAATCAGAATAAACATAGCTGACTGGCCTGTTCTGCGAAACTCTCTGGATTCTCCCTTATAGTCCACAACGGCCTGTTGGGGCAGTTCTGTTTTTACAAGCTCATCCAAAAAACGCAGGGCATCACCTAATGAATAACCCGGTTTTAGTCCCGCAGATATTGTAACCGCACGAATACGGTTAAATCTCTTAAGAGAGGGAGAACCTGCCTCTTCCCAGACATCCACCAGATCAGAAAGTTTTATCAATTCCGAGGTTCTATCAGAACGAACATATATATTTTGAATATCATCCATGGAGCGAAATTTGCCTTCCTCACTTTCGAGGATGACATCATATTCTTCTCCACTATCAATATAGGTTGTTACCCTTCTTGAACCAAGCAGGGTTTCCATAGTTCTGGCAATGGACTCTACCGATACCCCGCTCAGGTTGGCCCGTTCCACATTGACCTTAACCTGAAATTGGGGTCTGGTTTCCTTGAAGTCGGAATCCATGTTAGTAAAACCCCCAAATGCCTGGGCCTTATCCAAAACAATATCCCGCCACTTCACCAGCTCCTCATAGTCTGGACCACCAATCACAAACTCAATCGGATTTTGTCCACCACCACTGATCCTTTGAGGCATATTGGCAAATACTCTGACACCGGGGATATCTGCCATGACTGAGCGAAGTTCGTCCATAAGCGCGAAGGTGGAGCGGTTTCTTTGATCCCAGTGCTCCATCACAATGGTTGCCCGGCCATCATTCATGGCAAAAGACTCCCCAAAGCTTCCCGGAACCCTAATCATTACCCTGGCAATCTCACCTTTTCCAACCAGATTCATCAATCGTTTTTCTACCTCCGCTATATTGCGGCTGGAATAATGAAAAGATGCCCCTTCTGGTCCTGTAGCCCTAATGAAAAACACTCCCCTATCCTGAGCAGGAGCAAATTCCGAAGGGATTTTATCAAATAGAACCACAACTCCCCACATGGTTCCGAACATAAGAAAAACCACCAGCAAGCGGAGACGCAAAACAATATTGAGACTATACAGATACAGGGCCTGTACTCGAATCATAATAAAGTCGATCAAAGAAATTATCAGCCCCCGCTTTTCTCCTGCCTTTAAAAATTTGGAGCAAAGCATTGGTGATAAGGTCAGAGCACAGAAGCTTGAAAACATGACTGCGACTGACATGGTAACGGCAAACTCGGTAAACAGCCTGCCAACATTACCCTGTAAAAAGGCAATTGGCAGAAAAACAGAGACCAGAACCCCCGTAGTGGCCAGCACCGCAAATCCTACCTGCCTAGTACCCCTGTATGCCGCAAGCAGCGGTGGCTCCCCTTCCTCGATTCTTCTGTACACATTTTCCAAGACCACGATGGAATCATCTACCACCAGACCAATTGCCAGAATCAAAGCCAGAAGTGTCAGAATATTTATGGTGAAACCCAGAAAATAGAGCACAATAAAGGTGGCTATCAATGAGACTGGAACAGTGGCCGCTGGCACAAGCAGGGCTCGTAAACTGCCAAGAAACAACCATATCACCACAACAACCATTAGAACTGCGATGTACAAGGTGGAGTACACTTCATTAATAGATTCTTCAATGAACTGTGAAGAATCAAAACTGTTATGCAGTTCGATATAGTCAGGTAATAACTCACGAATCCGTTCGGCTTCTTCCTTGATGGCCTTGGCTACCGAAAGTGTATTTGCCTTGGATTGGCGAATAAATCCCATCCCGATCTGGGGGACAGTATTACCACGAAACTCGGTACGATAATTTTCTGGGCCCAATTCAACCCTGGCCACATCCTTTAAACGGGTGAAAAAGCCATCCGCACCCCTTTTGACAATCAGGTTGCCAAAGTCCTCAGGAGTGAGAAACCCACGGGCAATTCTGACAACAAACTGCATGTCCTTGGACTCGATCTTGCCCCCTGGCAACTCCACATTTTGCTGCCTTAAGATGCGTTCCACATCATCCACTGTGACATTTCTAGCCACAAGAGACTGCATATCAAGCCAGATTCGCATGGCATATCTCTGAGAACCAGATACATTGACCCTGGCTACTCCATCAATCACAGAGAAACGATCCACCAGATAGCGTTCCACATAGTCCGTAAGAGCCATGGGGGTGAGTACCTCACTGGAAACATTCAGCCATAAAATTGGCTGCTGATCCGCATCCACCTTAAAAATTTCAGGTGGGTCTGCCTGCTCCGGCAGATTGTCGAGAATTCGGGACACTCTATCGCGGATATCGGAAGCTGCCTTATCAATATCACGATTGAGGGAAAACTCCACCACAATGGATGATTCCCCGTCCTTGGAGTCCGAATTGATCGTTTCTATACCTTCGATGCCAGTAATTCGATCTTCAATAATCCGCGTGACCCTGCTCTCGATAATGGCAGCCGATGCCCCACGATAATTGGTTTCTATGGTTACAATGGGCTTATCTATGTCGGGGAGTTCTCGTAAGGATATTCTGGAAAAGGAAACAACCCCAAAAACCACCAGAAGCAAGTTGATCACCAGTGCAAAAACTGGTCTTTTGACTGCGGTATCAGAAAGAATCATGGTAAAAGCTCCACTTTCATACCTGGTCTTAGTCTGTTACTGCCCTCAGCAATGACTTTATCTCCGGCTTTTAGCCCCTCCAACACAGACACCATACCGTCCTGTCTTTCGGCAATTACAACACTGACCCGCTCCACTGTCATGTCATCCTTCACACGAAATACAAAATGCTGCCTCTGAATCTGAAACAGTGATGCTTCCGGTATTACCAGTCTGCGAAGCACAGATGTAGTCAGCTCCAGAGTCATTAACATACCGGAGCGCATCATGCCGGATGGATTAGGAATCTGGGCCCGGACTCTGGCTGTTCTGGTTCCAGGATCTACACGGGAGTCAACAGCAGTCACCTTACCCTTAAAAGTCTTGCCTGGATAGCTGATGGAATGGGCCTCAATTTCCTGTCCAGTTACAATAGATGCCAGATGTCTTTCCGGTACAGGAAAATCAAGCTGCATTACATCCTGTTTGTCCAAAGTTGTAATAATATCTCCTGGGGTCAGTAAAGCTCCCACAGAAAACTCTCTAAAACCCAATACCCCATCAAAGGGAGCAGCTATAACCCTGTCAGCAATTCTGGCTTCATTGACAGCTACCGTGGCCTTAGCCTCTTCCAGTTTGGTTCTTTGTTCATCCAGCTGAGCGGAAGGAAGGGTTTTCTGGCGGACCAGGCTTTCGATTCGTTTTAACTCCCGTTCCTGTTCGGCCAATTGAGCCTTGGCCTGAATCAACTGGGCTTCTTCCTCAGATTTTTCCAAAATCACCAGAATGTCACCCTTTTTAACCCGATCTCCATCACGAAAGGGCATCTGCACAATTTTTTCTGTAACTGTGGAGCGAATGGACACGGCATGCTCAGGGCTGGTTGTCCCGACTGCCTGAAGTTTCTGCATCACATCCATTTCCAGCACGGTAGTAGCTTTGGCTGGCAATGCAATCACCTTGGAACAGATCAGCCCCATATAACAAACAACGGAAAACAGGATGCCCATTTTTTTCATATTAATCCTCCAGAAAATTGAGAATAACCGATCTCATCACCGAAAACAGACAAGGTTTCCCCTTTGGACCATTTTGCAGCTATAATACGCCCCATCACCAAAGGGGAGATTGGCAACATGACTCAAATAGAAAGCCTCCAGCAAAAGATCAAAAGTGCACGGGAAGAAATTCACAAAATCATTGTCGGCCAGGAGTCCATAGTTGATGCCTTGTTTATCACCTTGCTTAGTCGAGGGCACGCATTATTGATAGGCGCACCAGGGTTAGCCAAAACCATGCTGGTACAATCCCTGGCAAAAGTACTTCACAACCGTTTCAGCCGCATCCAGTTTACACCAGACCTGATGCCTTCTGATATTACCGGGGTCGATTTAATTCAGGAAAACCCTGTCACCAAAGAAAAAGAATTTCGTTTTGCACCCGGACCAATATTTTGCAATATTCTCCTTGCCGATGAAATCAACCGCACCCCACCCAAAACACAGTCTGCCCTTTTGCAGGCCATGCAGGAAAGGCAGGTATCTGCCGGAAACCGTACCATGCCTATTGATGAGCCATTTTTTGTCCTGGCCACCCAGAATCCCATCGAGCAGGAGGGCACATATCCTCTGCCTGAGGCCCAGCTGGATCGTTTTACCTTTTCTTTGTTTATGGGTTATCCAAGTTTTGAGGACGAGGTAAAAATCGCATCCCTGATTCAGCCGGAAAATGTAGAAATCAAGGCCGTTTTGAGCTGCGAAGAACTGATAGAAGCCCAAAAACTGTCCGAGATCATTCCAATCGGTGAGGAAATTGTGAAGTACGCTGTCAGAATCAATGCCGCTACCCGCAAGGACAATGTCCTAGCCACCCCAATGGTCAAACAGTATGTAGCCTGGGGCAGTGGACCCCGGGCCTCACAATTTCTGGTGAGAGCTGCTAAGGCCAGAGCTTTTTATGAGGGCAGATCCCATGCTACAGTCCAGGATATCGCCTTTGTGGCCCCTATGGTATTGCAGCACAGACTGGTAATGAATTTTCAGGGACAAGCTGAAGGCGTATCTGTCCAGCAGGTCATTCAGGACATCGTCAACAAAGTGGCTTGAGAAATACGATGGGACTTCCTCAGTTTGTTGATTTAAGTCTACTCGCCAGCCTGAACAACTATTCCCTTGCTGCCCGATATGTCTGTGAAGGAGTGATTGGTGGCTCGCATAAATCCGCTTATGTGGGGTACAACTCGGAATTTTCCCATCACAGGGAATATATGCCCGGGGATGAAATCCGTCATGTGGACTGGAAGCGGTTCGCCAAAACAGGTAAGTACTATATCAAACAGTATGAGGAATCATCCTCTCTGAATGCCATGATTCTTCTGGATGACTCCGACTCCATGAGAATTCCAAGCCGGGAGGGCCTGCAAAAAAACATCTATGCCCGTATCCTCGCATCATCACTGTGCTGGCTTCTTTTAAAACAAAGGGATGGAGTAGGATTTGTAAGATTTGCCGAGTCCATGACACATTTTTTGCCTCTCTCCTCCAAAATGACCCGTTTTTCAGAATTGTGCTCCCTTCTGGATACCGAAACAAGTGCGGGTAAAACGAATCTTGTAAAAACACTGGATCAGACTCTGCCCCTATTAAAAAAGAAATGTATGTTCCTGCTTATCAGCGATTTTTTGGAAGAGGAAGAATCGTTAAAAGCAGCCGTAGAAAGAATTGCCTTTTATGGACATGAAATCATTGCCTTTCATCTTTTGACTGCGGAAGAACTTACATTTCCCTGGAATGAGTTCAGCGAATTTCATGATCTTGAGTCTGAAGAGGTATTGACAATGGAGGCCAAATCGGCCAAAGAGGAATATCAGAAAAATCTCAGATATTTTCTGGCTGAGACAGAGGGACACCTTAGACAGCATCAGGCCGATTATCAGCTTTTGAAAACTTCACACCCTATCGAAAAGGCACTAACTCACTTTCTTTACCGCCGCAGCCGCCACGCATGAACCTCTTACAACCTCATTTTATCGCTGCTTTAACCTTGGCACTAGTGCCGATTCTTCTTCATCTCATCAAAAGACAAAAAGCAAAAAAAGTAATTCTTGGCTCACTCTGGCTTTTACATCGTAAACGGCACAATCTTCCCAAAAAGCTGAAATTTACCCAGTTTCTTCTACTGGCAACAAGGGTTGGTCTGGCATTGGCCCTGGCGGTTTATTTTCTTAAACCAATTGTTTTGAAATCCCCAAAATGGCTTGGGCAACTACTTCCAGTGGAACAAAAAATCACCGTTTTTCTTGATACGGATCTGGACACAAAGTCTGATTTGGTAGACTTTTTTATGCAGGAAGCCAAAATTGAGGCTACGGAGTCGATCCAGTTTCTGGAACTGCCCCAATCCTCGATTCACCGTGAAGGATTACTTAAGGCTGTTCAAAACACCCGTATCAATACAAAACACACAGAATGGCTCATATCCCGTTTTTATGGGATAACAGGTGAGGTAATTGATGCTTTAAAACAGGAAGGTATCAACCTTATACCGTTTGGGCCTGATCGAATTCAAACTTCTCAGTTTCGCGAGTTAAGTATTGAACCTGATTCTCCCTTTCCTGATGAAAAGGTCACAATTCACGGAACTATTGAAAGCAATGTCACCACTTCTTTAAACCTTGAATTGTGGCAGGGTACACACCTGAGCCGTAAAATTCCCTTGACCGCAACCTCTAATCTTTCTGTTCCATTCACTCTGGAGGAAAGCATAAATCTTCAAACGGGCACATCAGTGGAATTGCGATTAACTCAGGATTTGTCCCTGCCCGAAGCCACAACCCTCCTCCAAAGGGTGATTCTGCCCATAAAACCAAGAACACAGATGAAGATTGGCCTAGTGGATGACAAGGCCGATCCCAAAACCCGCCCCTCCAGATTGTATGCCATTCACGAGTTCATTCAAAGTCTGGTAAGCCTTTATGAAACCAGAGCACCTATTCTGATCAGACACCTTAAAAGTCAGGACTTGATCGAACTCAAGGAAAGTTATGATTTCCTGATTGTTGGTGACATGGAGCAAACCGTTCGCATTCCTGCCCATATGCCAGCATTGATTTTTTTCCAAAAAATGCCTTCGGTTCAGCAGTCCCTGAATGAAGCTATGGAAATCACCACCTGGGACATGCGTCGACAATCCGTAAATGTACAGTTTCTTCCTCTGCACACCATGGATAGAAGTCTTTTGGATCGCATGTTTAAAGCGGACAATACCTTGCAATTCAAGGCTCCACAATCTCAAACACTGGCCCTGGCAGGAGACGAACCATTGATTGTCCGAAAGGGAATGCATGTTTTCAGCGGAATCAACTTTACCAACAATGAATTCGACGGTTTACGGCACCCCTATTTTCCGATTTTCCTTTAC
>JACFNL010000070.1:10551-18809 GCA_019454875.1 Candidatus Cloacimonadota bacterium
TTACCGTATCCTCTTGAACAGGATTGAGGAAAAATCTGTGGTTTTTAGTGGGAATCAGAATAAGCAGGAAAGGCTTGTCGAAATACCCCAGATTGTAAATTCCGCATTTACTGCCCCATCAGAACAAAGCGATCTGTCCTCGGTGTTTCTGATATTTGTTTTACTATTTTCGATTGTCGAACTCGGCCTTGTACTCTCCCTGCAAAAAATCAACCCGTAAATATACCGTCGGCCCCGCAAGATAGGCTAAGCTGGGGCCGATTTTGTCGTTTTAGGTTTATTCCTGTATTGAATCGCTCAAACCAGCAATGCTAAGGTTAGGCAATGCATTCCATATATTTGTTTGTTTTGCCGCTGATCTTTTCAATGAACCTTTTATCTCAAACCATTCAGATGCCAAGCTTTACCCCATCCTGCTTCCGGCATCATTTCCCAGGCAGTGGCACCCCACTCATTCCATTGTGGTTTGCCCCTCCCCCTCCATTAGCTAACCCACCTGGATTACAGACTTCTGCACCTTTGGAAGTCAGCTTGAGTTATCCACAGTTTTCTGGAGCTGTTCCTGTGGCTCAGGCTACAATCTATTATAGTCTGGATGGGCAGGACCCAGATCCGGTTCACTCACTGCCTTATACGGTGCCTATCACTATTACAACCGACACAATCTTAAAGACTCTGGCTGTAGTTACCCTCACCCCTGGTAGTTTTGAGGGGCCCCCAGAATCCAGATTTATGAGTTCCGTTGGCACATTCCGATATCATTTTGATGATAGACCCTGGGGTAATGCCAGAGAAATTGAAAATTCAGTAGGTATGCGGTTTCGGTTTATTCCAATTACTCCTCAGATTACAACAGCCTTTTATATGGGCTCACATGAAGTAACACAGGCTCAATGGGATAATGTGATGGGAGCAGACTCGGCTTCAAACAATCCCTCATTCCTGTTAGGGGCTAACCGTCCCGTTGAAAATGTGTCCTGGTACGATGCCAAAAAATTTATTCTTGCCTTGAACACCAGAGAAAACACCAGCAAGTACCGACTGCCAACCCGTCAGGAATGGGAAGCCATCGCCTCATTTTACGCACCTGTTTCACAAACCTTTGCTCACGGTCCTGTAAGTGCTCAAATCTGCCTACACGGACATTATGGCCCATTTAGAAACTGGCAGGGCACTATTCTTGGCCATTCCACTATAGGAACACTTTTGCCCAACGGATTTGGGGTGTTTGACATCTGGGGCAATGTCACAGAGTGGGTAGAAGATGCGGGTTCCAATCAGCACAACCGTTATGTATGTGGCTGTGGCTGGGATCATCACAATGCTAAATCCTGTTCTCTCATCAATTCATGCAGGCAGGCATGGCCGCATTCTGTGCATACAAATATTGGGTTCAGAGTCGCCTCAGATCTGTAAAAGCTCCTGCCACAGTCCAAAATTCTCCTTTTTGGTACAGATCGCATCAGGACAGATTTTTTGATTTTTTAGATAGTCCCGGTATATCACAATGTCCTGGGCTCGCCCCTGCAATTCAGGGGATACCAAGCAGGTCTTTAGTCCCAGATCCATAATTTTATGGTGAAGCTTGGAATCAAGAATCAATCTTGAGAAACAGTCTATCCAGACCCACTGAATCCTGTGTTTCATATTCACAATGGTGTCAATACCCTCCCACTCCGAAAGTCGCAAGGCAATCCTGTTTTCCTTTTTTTCTGCCAGAGCATGCACCATGGGAAAACTGCAATCCAGAAAGAAAAAATCCTCAATACCACGAGATTTTAGTTCCTGAAGCACCTGCCATTCTATGCGCTCGCACTTGATGTTTAAAATGAGGGTTTTATGCCGGAAACGATTCAACCAGTCCCGAAAATCCTCTCCATCACAAAAGGGATCATGGGTAATGACAATACGGCCGTTGTAATCCCTCAAGTCCACCTCAACCCCATAGGTGCCATCAAGTTTTGCAAGTTCTTCAGACTGATTGATTCTATGGGCAATTAAGAGCATACAACCTCTTTAAAGACAAAATATTTCTGACCAAGGTAATTCAATACTGTGCTGACGGCCGTAGCTCCAAGAAAAGGAATCCAGCCTGAATCGGGAATTACATTATACAAAATCTCATGTACCAGAACATTTGCACATAGAGTGCAGGCATACACAAGACTAAATCTCTGAATCTGTTTAAGGACTTTGCCCCGGCTTTGAAATGTAAAAATCCTTCCCAGTATAAAGGCTGTAGAACTGCCAGCCAGAAACCCGCAGGCCTTTGAGATCGAGGATCCAATAAATGAAAACAGTGCAGAATAGACCAGGGCATCCATAAGCGTTGCCAGGCAGCCGCTTACCACAACCTTCAATAATGTGTTTGACATAAGATGTTAAACATCCCCTGATTTTGTGCGTTTTAGCATTTCATCACGAATCTGGATCAGAATATCCCTTAGAGCATACTGTCTTTTCCAGGACGGAAAATGGCCTTCAAACTTGCTCGTATCCGATATATACCAGATATGATCTCCAACACGGTTGGCCTCCTGGTAATCCCAGTTAAGCCTTGAGTCACACAATTCTTCACAAAGGGAAATAGCCTCAAGCATGGAACAGTTTATCTGCCTTGAGCCTCCTATGTTATAAACTTCGCCACATCGAGGGTTCTTCATAAACTCAAAAAAGGCCTCTACCAGATCCAGGCTATGAATATTGTCTCGAACCTGTTTACCCCCATAACCAAACACCTTATATGGTTTTTTCAAAAGCGTGCACCGCATCAGATAGGATAAAAATCCGTGTAACTCTGCCCCGGCATGTCCAGGGCCAGTAAGACAACCTCCACGAAACACACCGGTTTTCATACCAAAGTAACGACCATATTCCTGAACCATTAGATCAGCCGCTGCTTTCGAAACCCCAAAAAGGCTGTGGGTGCTCTGATCAAGACTCATGGATTCATCAATACCTCGGGCAGAAAATATATGGTCCATTGGCAATTCATAACGGGTGTCCATTTCTATAAGAGGCAATTCATTGGGTTTATCCCCATAGACCTTATTGGTAGATGTAAAAATAAATACAGCTTCAGGGGCATACTTTCTGGTTTTTTCCAGAAGAACCATGGTGGCCGTGGCGTTGATACCAAAATCGGTCAGGGGATCTCTGGCGGCCCAGTCATGGGAAGGCTGGGCAGCTGTGTGCAAAACCAGCTTTATGTCCCTGCCGTACTCACAAAAGATCCGATCCATCTGGATTTCGTCCCGGATATCTTCGTTACAATGGACATAACTGGAAAACTCATTTTGTAATCGTTTCCGATTGGCTTCTGTAGATGCTTCCTTCCCAAAGAAACGGGAACGCATGTCATTATCTATCCCCACCACCAAATAGCCCTTGCCAATAAAAAATTGGACTGCTTCAGAACCTATCAGGCCGCAGGATCCGGTAATTAGTACTACTGACACAAAAAATCTCCCTCAAAAAACATGCATTAGACTCTTTTTTTCCGCTTCCAGCCAGGCAAATATATCCAGAAGTATTTCTTCCACACTGTAGGTAGGCCTCCATCCATAATCTTTAAACGAGCGTTCACAATTCATGTAAAACACTGGTAAATCCATGGGCCTCGTTTCAGTTACCCTGCCTATCTCAATGGAATTTTGGGAGATTTTTTCACATAGACTGCTCAGCTCCAAAAGTGAAACAGAGTTGGATTTACCCCCCGATGCTTCTACTACTTCACCCTTCCATTCAGAAGCTCTTTCTAATTCCAGCTCAATTAACAAAAACAGATCACGAATGTGCAAAACATCTCGCACCTGTTTACCGCTACCCCCAAATCCGATGTACTTTAAGGACCGATTGTAGGCAAAAGCTGAGGCCCAAAGAGTCATAAATCCCTGATCTACCTTCCCAAACTGCCAGGGACCAGTCAAAACCCCACAGCGATTGATGATGGCTTTTAATGAATAATTGGCCACATATTCAGCTATCAGAAGTTCACTGCAATATTTGGATGTCCCGTAAAGCGAACGGTATCCATGCATGCCAAATTCCTGAGAAATTCCTTCTTTACCAAAACCATGACCCTCGGCAAGATCCCAGTCAAAGCGGGTTTGAGACTCACAAACCGGAAGTGAAAGTAGTGGTTCTATAGGATAAACCCGGCTTGTGGATATAAACATAAAATGCGATTTGTAAAATCTTGCATACTCAAGACAATGTATGGTTCCTAGAAGGTTTGTCTGTAAAAGATAATCGGGACTACCTGTGGTTCCAGACAATACTGAGGGTTCGGCACAACAATCAATCAAAAGATCACAATCTGGTATCTGCATCAGATCTTCACGGATGCGCACATCCCCATGATAAAAATGAATGCCCTGATTTTTTATTCGCAAAAGGTTTAATTCACTGCCCCTTCGTTTCAGATTGTCAAACACATATACTTCTGCATCCGGGTATCTGGACTTGATCATCAAGGCCAGTGAGGAGCCCACAAAACCCAGGCCCCCCGGAATCAGAATTCTATTAAACTTTGTCACTGTGTTTACTCCCCATCAAATCTCTCTTCTCCCGTTTCCAGATAATGCCGACACCCGCTCAGGATCTCATTTTCAGTATATTGACACTCCCGTTTCACGCGGCTGTTGGGCCAGTACTCAATATATTTTCCAAACAGTTTTCCATTCCTGTGCGAAAAGTCCTTATGAAGTTTTCCGTTCAGATAATACACTCTGCCCGGACCATGTTTCTGGCCTTCCCTGTATGTCACGGTTTCCAGCACATCTCCATTGCTGTTAAACAGTGTCTCTAATCCGTGTCTTTTGCCATCCTTCCACTGGATTCTGCGGGCCATCTTACCGTCTTTTGTATAGTGAATCTCATCACCATTTAAGACATCCCGTATGTAATTCATTTCACGGCGCAGACTACCATCTTCATAAAACTCTTTGACATATCCATTTTGCTGATCCTTGAGAAACTGAGCCTCGGCTCTTTTGACACCATTTTCATACCAGGAAAACCAAGTGCCCTCTCTAAGTCCAGATTTGTAGAAGGATAACTGTCGCTTATTTTTATTGGGCCAATATACTGTCTGTGCCCCATGCAACTGGTTGCCTTGATAACTGTGTTCTTCCTCAAGCTGGCCTAATGCATCAAAATACTGGGTGATTCCCTGTTTTTCCCCGTTTACAAACTGCTGAATACTACGAACCCTGCCGTTCTCATCAAGTTCCTCACTAGGACCATGTAATAGATTTCGCTCCCATGCCTCTCTACGACGCATTTTGCCTAGTTCATCGTAATATTTGAACTCTCCCTGCTTCTGATCATTACACCATCGCTCATCAGAACGGGGACTACGGTTCTCCCACCATGTTTTCACATAAAAACAACCCTCTTTTTTGTGAGAGTGAAGTAAAAGAAGCCCCGATTGAGCCCAGGTCTGCCTCTCAACAAGCTCTCCATCCACAAAAAATTTTTCCTCGCTGATTTGCCCCGTTTCGTACCAAAAGCGTTCGGGACCGATCCTCGATCCCTCAAAAGGCCCAGACTGAGCCAGGGCAGCCATGGATTTTACCCTTCCATTCTCCCAGCGGGTTTCCTCAACTACCAACTGGTAGTCTATTGGCTTACCATTCAGACTCTTGCGAAAGCTGGTGTAAACACCTTCCCGATTAAAACTGGTATACGATACTTCCTGACCCTGATCATATTCTCCCCTATAGTGAAGAGAACCATCTTCAAACCAGGCCCGGCATGAACCATGTTTTTTTCCGTAATGATAACTGCAAACGGACTTTTTTTGGCCTGAAACAAACAGTTCCTCTTCTTCCCCATGCTTCTGTCCCTGAAAATAGTTGCAACGATAGATCCGTACATTTCCTGGGGCATACCGTTCATAACCACCATGATACTGATTCGACAATATAGAGGTTATAACCTGGGGATTTCCGTCCGAATAGAAGGAACGAAGTTCGCCATGAGCCCTTCCCCGAACAAAATTCAGGCTGAAATGCAACTGCCCACTGACATAGTACTGAAACAGCCTCCCGTGAAGTTCTTCCCTGCCTTGAGACGAAGTCACCACTTCCATAGACAAATAGGGCTTCTCATTGGCAAACAGTACTTCTACCTTCTTCTTTTCATCAAAACATCCTGATAAAAAAAAGCCGGATACAAAAATCAGCAAAACTAGCAGCTGATTTCTGTCCGGCCTTATCTGCCCTTGAGTAAAAGGCATGGGATCAGTTTTTTGTAACCGTGTATTCCTTGTTACGCTTGGAAAGAATCGTCACACTTTGAATTTCATCCCCTACCTGAAGAGAGTCCACGATGGACATCCCCTCAAGCACCCTTCCAAACACTGCGTGTTTTCCGTTCAGCCAGAAGGTAGGAACCACAGTCAAAAAGAACTGGCTTCCATCCGTATTGATTCCGGCATTTGCATAAGACAAACTGCCACGCATATGATTCCTTCTGGAAATTTCGGTCTTGATCGTATATCCGGGACCACCACTGCCATCATTACCAGGATCTTCATCCTTGGAATTGGGATCTCCACCCTGAGCCATAAACTTAGGAATCACTCTGTGAAACTTTTGCCCATCGTAAAATTTGGACTCTGCCAATGTAATAAAATTGGCTACAGCATTTGGTGCATCATCTTCAAACAGCTCAACAAGTACTCTACCCTTACTAGTAATAATTTCTGCTGTGGGTTGATCCTTGTCTGACTTGCGAAATTCCATTTCCTGATCAAACAGTGCCTTGGCTTCCATGGCATTCTGTTTTGGCTGAGCAATCAGTGAAGCCCAACTGCCTACCTGACTCAATTCCTCATACACAGCCAGGGCTTTATCAAATTCTTCGGTCCAGAAATACTGCTGGGCTAACATGGCCTTAATCTGGGGGGCTTCCTCAGCACTTAAATCAGGCATTTTTGCCAGACTTTCCAAAGTTTTTACGGCTTCTGAGAGACGATTGACCTGCTCATAGGTAAACACCAGATCAAGGCCTTCCTGAAGGCTTAGAGGTTTTTGCTTCTGTTCGGCTTCCATGACAGTGATCTTTTCAGCATAATTGCCAAGCTCTCCCTGAATAAAGGCATGGGCCAGGCTGACTTCACGGCTGACATCTGCTTTTGAGGCCAACTCCTTTAAGGGAGCTTCCACCTGATCTACCCTGGACTGATAAATCGTTCGCCCTGACTCTATTTCACGAACCTTCTGCTGATACTCAGCATACAGTTTGGCTCCCTCCTCCTGGGAGCGGGCCATTTGCAGTCTTTGCTCAAGAGCCCTAATCTGCTGCATCTCCTGATTCAACTGCACTCCAAGATTGCGAATATCTTCAACCTTGCCCAAAAGCTGTCTGGCATCATCCTGTTGGGAAAATGGAGGCATAGTTTCACCAAATTTAGCATCTTTCATATCAGTGCTAGCCGGCCTTTCTTCTTTCTTAGCCTGAACCGTATCTGCCGTAACATCCAATGCCTGCTCCGCTTTCATTGCCTCAACTGCACCCTGCCTGCGTACCTCTAAATCAGCCTTTTGCCTTTGAAACTCGGGCACGGCATAACCCAGAATCAAAAATGAATACACCAGTAAAAACCAGGTGGATTTATTGCCGGCTGGGGTCTGGTTGCTGTCCTGTGACATATAAAAAATCCTTTCAGGATGTTTTAAGCGCCCTGTAGCAAATTTTCTGCTGCACAGGATGCAAATAAAACTCTACTTGTTTAAACGGCTCAATAATATCAAATTGATGCTGACCGAACACTATTTTTACACCAGGATAAACAGCCCCGGCAATTCTAAGATAGATTGGCCTGTACTTCTTCAATTCTTCCTGCAATTCGTTCAACTGTTCAGAAATCGCCTCTTTTTCAGTCTGTAGAGTCTCTATTGCCGAATCAAGCTGTATTCTCAGTTTTTCTTTTTCCTCATGGGAAACATTCAGTGTTTTAGCCCTGATTTTGGATATATTCAAAGCATCCAGGTTCTCCTGAAGATGTTCAGAAACCGTTGTGAGCCGCTTCAATTTCTGAAATATCAGGGAATGAGGGCCCATATGAATCTGGGTAGCCACACCAAGTGAAGATCCTAGATTAAAGGCATTGCAGTGATTCTGGATAAAAAGCTGCCCACCGATTATGGACGAACCTTTGGCACAATTCAGGTTTCTACCCACAAGGACAGAAGAATTGATCAATTCCTTCATTATGGTCAAGTCCGTGCCAGCATCAATAAGGCCACCAC
>JACFNL010000071.1 GCA_019454875.1 Candidatus Cloacimonadota bacterium
TGGAAAAAGCTGATTGGGTCAGCCTGAGGACGGGAAGGGCAATCTCCTGATTGTCAGTGCTAATGGCTATGACGGATGGTTCAGTAGGTACATCAACGGACAGCCCACCCTTGCGATCAAGGCCCTTAACAGCAATTGTCAATGCATCCCGATCTACAGGATTGGTGAAAAATTTGAAGTCAAAGTAAGGGCCGGAGTGAATTTCAAACACATTGATACCACCGTCCTGGGCTTCCATTGGATTTGTGGCCAGATCGGAAATATTCTGTACTACCAACCGCCCTAAGCCATGTAATCCGGGTTTGTTGGCCGTAGGCGGGTCAATTTTGATTCTTGCAAGCAAGGTGGTTTCCTGAAAAGACAATATCTCCAGCTTTTGCTCGGTGAACTGGCCGATATCCACGGGCTGTAAAAAGACTTTGGGTTCATTATTGATGTTGACAGGTTCAGAAAATGTGATCAGAAATCGGGTAATTCCAGCTGTGATCGCCCCTTTGGATTCAGGGGAAGGATCCTGAATCTGGATCGAGTTGATTTTGGGTTTTGTCTGATCGATAAAAAATCGGGTGGAGGTGGATTTTTGGCCCTTGATCCCTAAGGCATCAATGCCTCGAATAGTCCACTGGTAGGCACCTTCCCCTTCGGCTAGAGCCGCCACATTGATGGTTTCATAGGTATTTTGAGTATGATATGTTTTTGAATTGATATTTGGAGTTATCAGTTCTATTTCGTAGCTTGTGGCTTCAGGAACTTTTTCCCAGGCAAAATGTACAAAATACAGATTGGTGCTGAAATTACTTAAGGGTTGTGATTTTACAGGAGGTTTTAAATCGGATGCGAGCAGCTTGACCTTCCAGGAAAAATCATTGTAGTTTCCTGCTTTGTCATAAGCCCTCAAAGTAATTCTTGCGTCTACATCCTGATTCAGGGTGAGCTGAATTTCCTGTAAAAAATTCTGAAACGGGGGATTAGGGCTAAAGGGGGGCAATCCCGGACCAGCCAGAAACACAGGGGAAAAGTCCATTAACACAGTGGCAGGGGTGCTTCCAACTACGGACTCTACCTTGACCTCAATTTTTTGCATGCCGCTGCCATTAGGATTGTCGCGAACCCGTCCTTTTAACAGGATGTTGTTTGCTAGAATGGATTGATTATCCATAAGACCTTCAATTTCCAGAATGGGGGACTGAGTATCAAGGGTAAAGGTTGAGGTAGCGATGGCCCCCTGATTGCCGGATTTATCCATAGGCATTACTTCAATTCGGTATAGACCATCAGCACTGCCATCATTAGGCAGGGAAGTAGTCACCCCATCTGTTGTCACAATCTCCAAAAGAAGCTTCTGGGCCTTCTGATCGGGCAGGGTTTCAAATCTTAAGCGGCTTAGAATCTCAGTTTCAACCCCTCCGACTCCTGAGACCTGAAACAGTTTAATGGTACTCTTTTGAAGGTCAATATCGGAAAACTCCACATCAAATCTCGGCTGGCAGTCTTTTAGAACTGCCGAAACCGACCTTAGATTTCTGGCTGTAAAACTGAGATTTTCAGGAAAGATACTCATTACTGAGGGAGCACAGTTGTCATAAATGAAGGTACAGGCACTGTCGGTACGGTTGCCAGCTCTATCAAAAACAATGGATTCAATCAGATAACGGCCATCTTTTTCAGTGCCTGAAGGCAAGGGGGTATTTAGGGTATAACGCATGGTGTCTGTGGTGGAAAAAGATTTTACCCCAGGTAGAATTTGAGGAATTTCACGGATGTTTTTTAAGAGAAGACTGGACTTCTGTACATCAAATTCTGAGTTGTTAACCTTTACTTCTACAAAGTGAGGGCTACCGTTTGGAAACGGGGGTACACCAAAGCGGGAAAAACCTTCGTTTTCAGGGAAGCACTTGATATCGTCTTCGGGAATTCTAGTGAAGTCAACAAACAGAAGTCTTGTATCCTTGGCTGAAAAATTCCCGGCCTTGTCACTGACCCTGATTCCAAGCTGGTAGTTGCCTTCCAGGGTCACGGGAGTTTTAGGAATAATATCAATTGTGACCGGATCAAATTCAATGATATCAATAGGTACATTATTATTTGCCGGACCTAACAAAGTTATATTTTGTGTTGTGGCTGAGGAAGGATCAACACCGGAAACTTTACCATTTGGTTCATACAATGGGTCTTCAAAAATGACTCTGATTCTTTCTGGAGACTGTGATAAAACCGAAAACTGGGCCGGAATCATATCGCGGACAACCGGTGCTCTGGTATCTACAAAAAAGAGGTTATTCTGGGTAAAGGAAATGGTGTTTCCAGCCTGATCTCCACCTCCGCTGACATTGATTCTGACAGGCCCATCCTGACCCTGGGTAACTCCAAAACTGTAAGTAAATACCGTACCTCCACCTTCAGCAAATCCAGCAGAAAATGTAGTGCCATTAAAAGGGGTAATCTGTAAATGGGGGGGGGTAGTTGAGGCTTCATTTAGGCGAATGGTCACCCGAATGGAGTCAGAGCGGGTAAAAAGGGGAGGGTTATCCTGAGGGGCAATCACATTATTGACCCGTACTTCCTCAACTATGGGAGACTGGGTATCCTTGATAAACGAAAAACGGGCTATGGAGCCTGGGTCCGTATTTCCGACCTCGTCTTCGGCCTGAAGTTCTATTGTATGCTGCCCGTCAGGAAGATTGGAGATACTCACGGTAATGTTTTGTTCCGATCCTCCTTGTTGAATTGAGATAGGCGAGATGGGCGAAAAGCTGATTCCGTTTGGTCCTGTAACATATAGTTTTGGCAACAGGGTATTGGTCAGATTTTTATCCCCTTCCGTAAAGACTCTCAAATCAAAGTTTGGTCCTCTTGTTACTAAGGTGATATTTGGATTGGGGCTTACAATATTTGGGGCTGCGGGGGCAACTCGATCCAGTTCGATACAGCCTATTTCCTGCCTTGCTCCTTTAAATATAGGTGTGTTCCCGTTCTCCACCTCAGCGGCTATACAGTTGTTGCCTTCCTGAGTCAGATTTAAGGTGTGGGCAAATCCCTGCCCCGAAATCAGACCACCGATTTCAGAATTCAAAAATCCATTGACATAAAACTTGACCGCAAAAGGAGCAACACTTCCAGAGACGGTTCCTTCTACTAATACTCCTGTGTGTCTGGTAATGGTTCCTGATGGTGGGGTCATTCTTAAATTATCCAGGGCAACATTATCCCCATTACCCCGTGTGACTAAGCCTAAAGACTTGGGGGGACGGCTTTCCTGCCCTAATGGGTCGGTAGCCACAATAAACAGATTGACCTGTTGTCCAAAGGTCAGGGTAGATAGATCCACGGTAGCCACAAAATTGGCATTGGGCTGAATCAGTCCTCCGCCTAAAATCACCCGCCTGTCAAGACCAGTGGCCGGGTCTGTTCCATCTACAAAAAAGACAGTTACACTACCGGCGGTTTCTGCTTTGTCCGTGGCATTACCTGCAGGAATTGAGTTATCGACATTTCCAAAAATCTGAAAGGTCTGGGTAAATACGGTTTTGGGAAAGTTGTCGGATTCAGGATTGATGTTTGGTGGATCCGGTGGGATTGTGTCAGACAGTACAGTCACGGGGTTGGAAAAGTTTAATCCAGGGGAAGTGACCTCTCTTGCCACAACATTGATGGTATTTTCAATTCGATCCCCATCACAAAGACCCACCAGAAAGGAGCCACTGGTTACACTTGCGCCCGTGGCTGAGGCTGGGGGATTGTTGGGTTGAACGGATTGTAAAGGTACAGGTCTTGTCGGACAGGTACTGACAAAGGTCAAATCAAAGTTTTGCGGGTCGCTTGGTTGTTCCACTCTCCAGGTGATCAATACTGAGGATCCGGTGATTAGGAGATTGGGAGGAGACAGTTCAATAGATACTGACCCAATCTGGGCATAAGTTGATACAACAAACATATACAAAATGAGAAGACGCAACACCATATATCAGCATTCATCGGCAAAGAATGACAGAAACTAATCGTTGTGAGAGTAAAATGTCGAGGAATTTGTGATAGTATCCTGGTATGGCAGATATGAATTTAGTGGGAGAGTTTTTGCAGGAACAGTTGCAGATTCTGGTGCAGTTACAGTCTCGTCTTCTTGACAACAGTAACTCAGAGATGGCAGAGAATCTGCGCAAATTATGTTATCGCTCCCGATGTTTTTTTCTATTCATAAATGAATCGAATCTAGCCAGATTTTTTGAACAGTGTTCTAATGAAATTCAGTTTAGCTGTACGCAGTTACTGGAATGGGCCGAGTTGATTTATCAGGTATTGCTGACCATTCGTGGTAACAGTTTACAGATCGAGTTAGCACCCTTTCTGGAAAGGTTTTCTAAACTTAAATCTTTGGAAACAGTGGATGAAAGGAATTTTGAGAATGAAAATCCTCGTAGTTGAAGATGATTTTGTTTGTCGCAAGTTGTTACATAAAATTCTACAGCCTTTTGGAGAGTGTGATATTGCTGTGAATGGGCGCGAGGCCATGGATGTTGTTAGGGCGGGGCTTGATGCTAGCGCACCTTACGATTTGATTTGTCTGGACATTATGATGCCTGATATGGACGGACTGACCGCCCTTGAAGAAATTCGCAGTCTGGAAAAAGAAAGAGGCATTGATTTAGGAGAAGGTGCCAAAATTATCATGGTAACTGCTCTCTCAGACAATCGCCACATTCTGCAATCGTTTCGATTTGGTTGTGAATCTTATATTGTAAAGCCGGTTCGTCGCGAAAAACTGCTACAGGAAATGATGAAATTAAGTCTACTTCCTGAGGGTACAGTCTGATTTTGTTATGGGTATGACCCTTTCCGGCTTTGTTGTAAAGCAGTGGCAGGAGCCTTTAAACTGGGATTTTCTGTCGGGATTTCATCTGGTGACGGGCATCTCAGGATCGGGTAAATCCACTTTTTTACTTGGCCTGGCTGGGCAGTCAGATCAGGTCAGTGGTGTCATTTGTATGGAGCAGGACCGTTACGATTATCAGGATGCAGCAGATCGGCAACGGTTTTTTTTAAATCATGTCTCCATGCTATGTCATAATCCACATCTGATTCAGGAACTTAGCGTGCGCGAAAATCTTGCACTTCCTGAAAAAATTACTCAAAGAAGAGGGGGGTATCTCTCTTCTTTGCAGGAACTGTGTCATGTACTTCAAATTGAGGATCTGATGGATAGGCTAGCCTCTGATTTATCGCAGGGTGAGGCACACCGTATTGCTATGGCCAGGGCTTTGTATTTTGCCCGAAGTCTCTTGATTTTAGACGAGCCCTTTGTGCATATTCAACCAGAGTTAAAAAAGCCCATCATGCAGTATCTTGCCCAAAGAATGTTAAATCAGTCCTTAGTAGTTTTGATATCTACTCATGATCCTGAAGTGTCCCGATTTTTTGGCTATCGCAGTCAAATTTGTTTTGATTCATCCCGACTCAAGGCCGAGGTAATTGTATAAAAACCCAATGTCTTTTAACTTCGGACCCATCCGCCTTGTCACTGGCTTCTGATTTGCTTCTGGCCGGGGAGCTAGTAGCCCTGCCCACAGAAACCGTATATGGTCTGGCCGCTGATGCCACAAATCCCCAGGCAATCAAAAAAATCTATCAGGCCAAGGGCAGACCATCCGACAACCCCCTGATTGTGCATATTCCCCATTATTCCATGGTAGAACAATTTGCCCTGATACCAAATCACCTTGATATCAGCCATTTTGCCAGTACATTCTGGCCTGGACCACTCACAATTTTATTACCCAAAAAAAATCACTCCCTTGATTCTGCTTGTGCTGGATTACAAAAAGTTGCCTTAAGAGTCCCCGATTCACAGTTTTTTTGTCAGGTTATGCTCCATAGTGGTCTGGCTCTGGCTGCTCCATCAGCCAATCTATCCGGTTCTATGTCCCCCACCAGTGCCAACCATGTTCTTTCTGACATGGATGGTAAAATCCCCTTAATTGTGAACGGTGGAGAGTGCCGTGTTGGGCTTGAATCCACCGTGATTGATGTTAGTTCTCAAACAGCCAGAATTCTGCGCCCTGGAGGGATTGGCCTTGATAAACTCAAGGAATACTTTGGAGACATTGTCTGTGCATTTGAGGTTTCCAAAAATCATGCCCCAGAGTCACCAGGCCAGAAATACAGACACTATGCCCCCAGTCTCCCCCTTAAAATCTGCTCTTCCGAACACATGGTTTTAAGCCCGGATACAGTCTATCTCTTGACAGCAGAAGCCCAGGAACAGTTACAGTTTCCCAAAGATCAGGTAATTTTAATGGGAACTTTAAATAATCTAAGCTCTGTGGCCTCCAGCCTGTTTGCGAGCTTAAGACTTGCCGATTCCATGAAATTTAAGCAAATTGTCTGTGAGTCCTTACCCACCGAAGGCATTGGACTTGCTATCATGAACCGCCTCTCGCGAGCATCTAAGGGTTGATTTTATCCATGATAACGGGGTTAGGAAATACAGATTTTTCTGATGTCAATCGAGTATTGGTTATCGGTTGTAGTGGTGGTGGCAAGTCAACGCTGACCAGAGCACTATCGGAAAAGCTCAATTTGACTCCGATTCATCTGGATGTGCATTTTTGGCTACCTGGCTGGCAGGAAACTCCAAAAGATGAATGGTATAAAAAAGTTTCCGAACTTGCCAAAAATCAAAAGTGGGTAATGGATGGAACTTTTGCTGGAACTTTTGATCTTAGATTTCCCGTTGCGGACAGAATAATTTTTTTAAATTTGCCAGCCATAGTTTGTCTGTGGCGTGCAATTACAAGGGTCTTTAAATACAGCCGTAAAAATTCACGGCCGGATATGGCCTCGGGTTGCCATGAAAAGATGGACCTGGAGTTTTACAGATATATATGGACCTTCAAAAGACAGGTACATCCTTTGATTGAGGATGCCATCATAAAATATGACTGTCGCAAAAAGCTTATCGTTTTAAACAGTGATTCTGAGGCTGATAAGTTTTTGGCGAATATAAGGACTGGGTAGAGCAGATACTCCCATTTTGAATTTTGTCCCATCAATGACGATGTGACTAAGGTTTATTTATTTTTATCCCCATACAGACGATAGCTGAATAGTACGAAAATGTCCAAAATTGTGTGGATTTTGTCTGATCGGTGTTATGCAGCTAGAGGGATTTTTACAATATATCCGGGTGGAAAAAGGGCTGTCGGCAAATACTCAGGAAGCTTATGCCAATGATTTGTCCCAGTGGTTTATCTATAAGGAAAATTCTTCGGAAGATGAGGAGACAAGTCTTCAGCAATACCTGAAATTTTTGAATCTGGCTGGTTTGAGTGTTTTGTCTATTGCCAGAAAAATTACCAGTCTGAGAATGTACTATGCCTGGGAAATTCAGAATCAGCTTCGTTTAAGTAGCCCCGTAGATAGAATTGATCTACCTAAACTGCCAAAATCTTTGCCTACATGTTTAAGCGTTTCTGAAATTGAGGATATGTTAAAAGCTACTCTTGAGCAGCCATATCCCTTTCGTGACAGGGCAATTGTGGAGACTCTGTATGGCTGCGGTTTAAGGGTTTCTGAACTTTGTGGATTAAATTTAGTCAATCTGGAATTTGATGAGGGTTTTATCAAGGTATTGGGCAAGGGCTCCAAGGAGAGGTGGGTGCCGATTGGGCTGATGGCTTCGGAAGCTTTGCGACAGTATCTGGGCCAGGAAAGGCTGGAACTCAGGGCTAGTAAAACGGAACCGGCAGTTTTTTTAAACAAACATGGAAAGAGGTTATCCAGAATCTCTGTCTGGAAAACTATCAAACATCTGGCGATGCAGGCCAATGTAAAAATTGAGTTAAGTCCTCATACCTTCCGACATTCTTTTGCCACACACCTTTTGGACAATGGGGCAGATTTAAGGATTGTTCAGGAGCTTCTTGGACATTCCAATATCACCACGACCCAGATCTACACACATCTTTCCAAGGAATATCTGTACCGCACCTATCAGAATTTTCATCCCCGTAATCAGGGGGCCAGAGCTTAATGTTAAAAAACTATCGGCCCAGGGCTCCGGGTATGGTTTTTTTGTTTATCCTGGTTTTTGTTGGTTCTCTGGAGTCCAGGGGATTGGATCGGGTTCGCTATTTTTTTGGAAAAAGTAGTCCTTCCAGCAAATCAAGTACTAAAACCACTGCTTTAACTGAGCCAGTTGAGATCAAGTCAGATCCTGTGGTTTTGGAGACATCTACAGCACCTAAAGCTTTGACTACCGAGGAGTTTTTATTGGCCGCCGGGATTCCTAGGGAAGGGCTAGGCTGGATCGTTTTGCCTGCATCTGTACCAAAAGCAGACCCAACATCGCCACAGGTAGCAGAAAAAAAGGCAAGATTTTCCCCATCTGTAGAAATTTATGGCACCAAAAGTGTGGAATTTAATAATTATAAGTATAAGGGAGACTTTAACCAGTTTGTCCAAAATAACCCAATGGCGATTACGGACTCAAAATTTGAGCAGCATACCAGGGTGACTATCCAGGGAGAGGTCACTGAGGGAACCCATATCCACGCAGTTTTTGATGATTCTGCGGAAAGGGACGAGGATGACAAGATCCTTTTAGGGATTCGTGGGGATAATTTTGACCTGCAGATGGGAAGAATTGATTTAAAAATCCCAGATACAAAATATGTTCTGCATAATAAAAAGGCTATGGGCATTGCCCTGACGCATAAAAACAGGAAGTTGAGTTCCTCCTTTTTGATGGCCCGCTCCGAGGGTGTGGAGGAGAGGGAACAGTTTTTTGGACAAGGATTGCAAAGAGAATACCTGTTAAAAAAGGCTCCGGTTGTTCCGGGTAGTGAAAGAGTGACCATTGATGGTCGGGAACTGGTTTCTGGGGTGGATTATCGGGTGGATTATGAGGGTGGTACCCTTCAGTTTGATTTAAAGATTCTTCCCATTGAAAATACGGAAAGCATTATTGTGGAATACGAATCCTTAAGGGATGGAAATGCCTTTAAGAACCGAATCTTCAGCTTAAGGGAAAAATATGATTTTGATGACAAAAATCATTTAGGTCTAACCTGGGCCTTATCTAAGGATCAGATTGATGAAGACATGATGTTATCCACCAATCTGTCTCCCCAGCAGTTAAGCATTTTAGGCATGGATGGAAAGTTTTCCTTAAGACATGGAATTGCCGGGCAGGTGGAAATGGCCCGTAGTGTTCAAAATCTGGATATTGCTTCAAACTCCCTGCCTTTGCGTAAAGGCTCAGTAATCGATCTGGGAGTATCCCAGACGGGACGGTATCACAAGGTGAGTTTGCAGAAGGAAAGAATCAGCCCGGGATATAGAGCTATTGGCAGAGATGCATTTTTAACTCAGGGTGAAGACAGCGGTCTTTTGGGGGATATTGATCAGAACAGTATGCAATTAGGTATCAACCGGGGCAAAACTTCATATGAACATCTGTTAAGGGAGTCAGAAACCAATCTGGATCATGATCCTTTAAAGGACACTACCGAGTTTTTTCTGACATCGGGAAACTTAAAGTCCCAGATCGGTTCTTTACCAATCAGGGCCGGATATAAAAATGAAAACAAACCGACATGGACTGGTAACACATTGAAGGAATACCAGACCCAAAGAAAACACAATGCCGGATTATCCTGGGATTTATCCAGTAGACTGAGAGTGGATGTAGACAAAGAGACAGAAAAGAATCGTGTTCTGAATGTGTCGGGACTAGAGATTCAAAGCCAGTCCTTTGCCTTGTCTTCCCGTGGTAACTCGAGATTGGCCTGGAACTATGGCTTTCGCCAGAGGGAGGCGGAAGATATGATGCGAAACTTCACCAATGAGGAATCCCAGGATCATTTGTTGAATCTGAACTGGAGAATCAATCGCGATTTACAGGCTCAGATTGAATATCTTAGACGGGAAGAAGATAATTTTGTGAATCGTGAAACCCTTTTGAGTTCCGCTACTGGTATGGATCTACGGTATCGGGTGGGGCGAAAGTTTGACTATTCTGTCAAAGTCAAAGAAGAGTTAAAAAGAAGACTGATACTGGAAACCACAAATCTGAATCTGGTAGATCTGAAAAATCCAGATAAACGAAAAGACTATGTAACCCCGCCCAATCCAGTACAGACCTTAACAACATCACAGATTCTGCGCTGGGACCAGAGCCGCGATCTGGATCACAGGCTGAGTTATCGCACTATGGAGGAAGAGGAAAGAATTGTAAATAAAATGCTTTCAAGCCATGAGGATATTGCCTATGATTTGCGCTGGAATCTACCTTATGAGGTCCGCTTGAACTACAGGCTTGCCCATAGGGATCGCTTAAATCTGGCATCGGCTTTGGATCAGAAAATATCCGAGCAGGAAACGGAACTGACAAGATCTCTGGGACGGGACTGGATGGTTTCAGCCCGCTACCTAAAAAGTGATGATGAGGATTTACGGGCCAACAATGTGCTGGGTTTAAAAGAAGATGAGTTTAAGGTGGATAAGACCATCAATTTAAATCTGAGAGGATATGCTTCTGTGATTCGTCGTGATTATAGTGGACGGGAGGACAGGGAGGAAATGACCCTGGGCACAGGTATCCTTTACACCCCCATGCAGACAGATTTACGCCTGGGAGTGGATTTGTCCAAGGGCAAAAGTGAGGATAGAATCACCAAACTGGATAGTGATCTGGAAAAGATACAGCTAAGTTTGCAGAAAGAAATTTTTAAGGATGCGATTTTGGAAGGGATCTATAAACATGAGGTAGAAGCCCCATCTTCCAAGGGAACAGGGTATACTGGTACGGTTTATAATGTTAAGGTTTCCATGGACTTTTAAGTCAGGGGTTTTGTATGTCTTCTGCCGATCTGGATATATTACTGGTACAGCTTCAGGATGGCCGCCCTGCCGTTCGCATCAAGGCAGCCCGTGCTCTGGCCAAATCCCCGGATAAATTTGCCAGAAAATCGTTATTGAAGGCACTCAAGGATCAGAATGCCGAGGTTCGTTACTGGTCTGTGGTTGCCCTCCAGTCTCTTTTGGACAATACGGTGTTGCAGGAGTTTTTAAATCTCTTTTCTGATTCCTCTCGTCTGGTCAGACTTGAGGTTGTACGAATTGTGGGCAGAAGTGGAGCGGCTCTTGGGTTTCAGCCTTTAGTGGATATGCTTGGAGATCCAGATGCAGATGTCCGTTCTCTGGCATCTTTATATCTTAGCCGGTATAAGGAAAATCTGTATCCTAGAATTCTTGAAGAACTGACTAGTTCCAACTGGAACAAAAAGCATCAGGTCTATCATACCATGATGCTCACTGGTAGCCGTGGTCATGCGGCAATTACTCAGGCTCTCAGAAAAAAGGGCCTTCATCGGGAAGTAATATTCTGGTTATTAAAACTGGTAGGGGATCTGCGTTTGCGAACGGAGCTTGACACCATTCAGAAATTGATGGCGGATACTGAGGATGAAGATATTTTGCGAGCCGGACTGGAAGCAATTGGTAAACTTGGTATGCCCGAGTCCGTGCCTACACTGATTCCCTGGCTTCATCATCCTTCGGAACGGGTCAGGGATATGGCAATTCAGGCATTGACGGATCTGGGGGAGCATGCCTTGTCTCACCTGTTATCCCGCCTGGAAGATGATTCAAGAATTATTCGGTTTGGTTCGGCTAAAACCCTGTCGCAGATTGGGGATTTATCCATAGCCCCCTTGCTTGAGAAATTTCATGAGCGGGACAGAGAAGGCCGTTTCTGGATTTTGAATGCCTTGCGACGAATGAAGGCCCCGGTAGCCCGATCCATTTTTTTAACCCTAAGCTCTGAAGAAGAGGGAGATATTCAGATTTTATCAATTCAGGCCCTCTCGGACTTTAGCCAGGATGAAGAGGTCTTGCTTGCACTTATGGGGCTTTTGGAACATGAACAGTGGAAGATCCGTAATGAGGCGGCCCGAAGTATTGTTAAGTTAAAACCTGAGCCCCAGGTTCTGATGGAAAAACTAAACACAGGAACCAGCAATCAAAGGTACTGGGTGATTCAGATCATGCAGGGTATGCAGGATCCCCGTTTTTATCCTGCACTGGTATCCGTGTTTGATGATCCGGACTGGGTATTGAGAACTGCGGCTTCCGATGCTATCCGCCAGATGAACTGGCACCAGAAGGATCTGGTTATTGAAATTCTTACAGGTAAGGATGAGAACCGGATTTTCTGGATGACCCGCTCCCTTAGGGGAGAGAGGGATCGTTCCTATCTTGATTCACTGATTCGCTGTTTATCCTGCCGCCAGTCCGGGATTGTTGAAAATGTCCAGGCCATCCTTAAGGATATGGGCACCCTGGCCCAAAGCCGCTTGTTGCAGGTCTTTCGGGAACGCTGGCCCCGATCTGTTTATCAGGTAACTGCCAATGTTTTATCCTCTGATCCGGATCGGGCCCGTGAAGCCGTTCTGGAATTGTTGCGGGGGGATAATCGTGAAGAACATTATTGGGCTTCTCAGATCGCGGCCAAGGTTGGTGAAGAACTGTGTGAGGCATTTATACCACTTCTGGAATCCACGGACTGGAAAGTCAGAAGCAATGCCGTGCAGGCTCTTGGCTCCATCGGATCGCCCCGTGCAGTTCCTTCCCTGGCTGAAGTGCTTCAGGATGAATATACTTCCATTCGTCGCCAGGTTGTCGAGGCCTTTGGAAAGATTGGTGACAAAAAGGCCTTGGCATGGGTTTTACCCCTGATAGAATCAGAGGATCTGGAGTTAAAACTTCTGGCTTTGGAAACCTTGGGCAAGTTAGGTGGAGCTGAGGTCTACCCTTCCATTGTGGCGGCCCTCATGGAAGATAACTGGCTTTTACAAAGTCAGGCACTTAGGGCCATTGGCCGAATCGGGGATGTTTCTCTTGTTTCGGATCTACTGAGATTTTCCGCCAATGGGCTTGAGGATCTGCTCGAGGACTTTGTGAAGGCATGTATTGCCATTGGCGATCCCAGACTTGGAACGGTTTTGCGACAGGAACTGGCTAAAACCAGGGATCTGGCCCTGATGGAATTGATTATTCAGGCTCTGGGTCGTTGCGGTGATGCTTCTGATTTGCCTTTGTTGATTCAATACCTCAAAGAAGACCAGTGGTCCCTGAGGCGATCAGCCTCCGATGCACTCGGAAGCTTAAGACTTCAGGATGCCATCCCAGCTTTAAAAGAAGCCCTGGTTTCGGCAGATTCCGTGCTTCGTGTGCATATTCGTGATGCCATGCGTAAGATTTTGGGCGAAGAAGTCTGGCAGAAACTTTTAAGAGATCATGTGGAAGCATCCAGAACAGAGCAGGCAGAAACCCTCTTTCGTAAAGCCTCCGAATGTCTTAGCAAACGAGACTTCAAATCAGCCCTAAAAAACATCAATCAGGCCATTGCTCTTAGCCAAAAAATCAAATATGTCACCTTAAAGGCCAGAGCCCATGCCGAGTTAAAAGAATATCCCAAAGCCGAAAAAGCCTTCCATGAAATTCTGCGCCATCGCCCTGACGATATAAAAACCCTGTGCAACCTTGCCTTGCTCTATTTTGTCCAGGGAGAGTCCTCCCAGGCCGAACAGATTTTTGCAAAGCTACAGACCAGAGAAGAACTGCCCGAAGATGTCACGGCCCTGATTATCAGAACTAGGCAGAAGATGAAGGTTACATAAATCACCATAGGGAAAATTCATGCTCAAGCTAAAATTCCTTGTTTTACCCCTGATTTTTCTGGGTCGTTTACTGGCAGAATCCACCCCTGACTACGATCATCTGCTTTTCCAGTCCGAGTCAGAATCGATCAGGACTTCTCAACCCACTCCTTCTGAATTTGAGGCGCTGGCCCAGCCCTACCAGGAACTGGAAGAGCTTTTCACAGGCGTGTTTTTGTTTTCCCAGCCTGGTGTAGCTGAAATCTTCCCTCAGGCAGGCAGTGAACTTCTAAAGATTGTAGGGGCTAAGGCCACGGCTTTTTTAAGTGCGCTTCCTCCCTCAGACCATAAGTCCATTGGTCAGCTACGAAGTAAGATTCAGAAGCTGGTTTCCGTTCAGGAAAAACCGGAAAACCTTCATTCAGTTTTGTTTAGCATCAAGTCTTTGATGTTTGGCCTGTCCGAGGAATTGAAACAGAATTTGCCCCATTCGGCCCAGGCAGTTCTGGATGAATCCAGACTACAGGCTGCCCTTATTTTGCTTGAGGATCTGAATCACCCGGATTCTGGTGTTCAGGGTGCAGGAATACAGAAGATGTTTTCCGATTTAGGAAAACTTCTTAACATGGATTCTCACCCTTTGGGTTCAGTATGGCAAAAAGCTGTGACAGAACTTCAGAATGTGTCTGTTGGCTCAACCTTTGCCAGACAAAAGCTGCTTCAGTTTACACAGGAAGTTTTTTACGAGAGGGATGGTCGGGATCCCTGGCATCCCCCGGTTTCTGCCCCTCAGTTTACCTCTAAATCACAAAAGTATGAGTTTATACAGGTGGCCTTGCAATCTTCTTTGGGTTATCAGGCCCCAATGAATCGTCCAGGTTTTTTTCGGAGGGTTGCCACTGGTGCAGCCAATCTGTTTATTCCACAGGCCCATGCACAGACTCAGGTATCGCCAGGCAGTCCCCGTCAGGCTGGTAGCAGTGCTTCGGTATCTGAAGTTCGCCGTAAACTGATTCGCCTGCCCGATGGTTCTGAGTTTAGAGGTGATCTTGTTGGAAATCGCCCTCATGGCAGGGGCTGGCTCAAACGATTAGACAAAACCTCATATTTTGGAGACTGGGTTGATGGAAAACCTGAGGGATATGGGGTCATCTATCTGGCCAAAGGTCAAATGTATCAGGGCCAGATGATTCAGGGCAGCCCTCAGGGAGAGGGTTCGTTTCGCTTTGTGGATGATACGATCTACCGAGGGACCGTACATCAAGGATTGCCCAATGGCAATGGCACGATTCTTTTACCGAATGGTATTGTCATCGAAGGGGAGTTTTTTGAGGGCGTTTTAGATGGATTGGCCACAATCAGGGATGGTTTTGGCAATGTTCTGGAACTGAGTTTTGATGATGGAGAGCCAGTTGGAGATGCCTCATTTCTTGATTCTGAAGGTTTTTCCCTGGCTGGATTTTTTGAAAATAGTTTTGATTCTTTTGAGCTGTTTTCCATAGCGGATCGTTATGATAATTATGCAGAAATCCCTGAATCAGGCTTTTTGCCTGATGATTTGGAAGAACCAAAGGATTTGGCAACAGAACCGGGTTATGAGTCCATCAGAAAAGTAATTACGGTTGCCAGATCTGATGTTTATGAGACGGCCTTTAATTGTGAATGGAATGGAGAAGTCCGCCTTTTTAGATCTTCTGATTACCCTCATGGATATGGAAGCTTAACCTGTCCCGATGGCCTGAAGTATCAGGGTATGATGGTTTCTTCCGTACATGAAACCAACGGGATTTTAAGCAAGGCTGATGGGTATGGAAGACTTGTCCTTCCGGAATCTGCCAGGACCCAATATCGTGAGGTAGAAGGATTTTTTAATGATGGTCAGATTGTAGGACAGGCACAAATTCTGTTTCGTTCTGGTCTGGCGTTTCAAGGTCGGGTGGATACCAGAAAGGTCACATTAAATCCTCCTTCTGATCATTGGCGCAGCCCAGCTTCACTGGATGGAAATTATATTGGCAGTGAAAACAATCCTCTTGGTGTTGAAGGAGAACTTTATTTAGGCCCAGTGCGAAACAGCCATCCTTACGGGGCTGGCTTTTTGAAAAGATTCTGGTACAGCTCTTCTCTTGCTTTGACAGAAAGGTGTCAGTATTCAGATTATCCTTTTCGTCCATCAGCAGGTTATCCAGGTTACAGGCGGGCAGGGTATTGTGAAATTGAAAAACCTCACAATGCTATATTTAAGGGCTATCTTTATGGAGGAACCTATTCTGCCCCAGCCATGTTTCATCCTGGCCCTTATGGAAGAGGGGCAGACTTTAAGGATGGGAACAAATGGCGTGAAGGATGGTATGCCGATGGCCCCCAGTTTATGGGACAGGAAAAGCCAGCCGACTATGATGAGGATTTTTCCTATATTCCTGATGATTTTCGCAAAATATCAGATGAAGAAACAATTACTCAAAGCCTGATTCAGGTATTTGAAACAATTGGCTGGGTCGGGGCTTTTGAAATGGCCACCGACTTTTTTGGTCCGGTAAAGACTCAAAAGATTTTATCTAGTTTTTGGAATATTCACCACCTCTCCCAGGAGCTTTTGCAGGCCAGCAATACGGATGATGAAAACAAAATCCGGGAAAAGATCGCTACTGCTTTAGTTGAAGCTGCCTTAGGCGAAGCCCTGGTTACCATCGGTTCCAAGGCCTACAAGAATGGCAAAAAATTCCTGTCCAAATCTCCCCCTAAACAAGGCAAGATCAAAAGGCCCTCCCAGCTTGGTCGGGAAGGTGAAGAGTTTGTACGCAAGCGGTATGATATTGGAGAGCCTAAGAAAATTACGGTAAATAACAGAGATCGTATTCCTGATGGAATTCAGGGGAAGGTCATCAGTGAAGTGAAGAATGTAAGGAGGCTGAGCTTTACAAGACAGCTTCGGGATTATCTGGATTATGCCGAGGCTGAAGGTATGACCCTTCGTTTGTATGTAAGAAAAGATGATGGCACAAAGTTATCTAAACAGTTAAAAGCATTAAGGGATTCTGGCAGAATTGAGATTTTTGAGGTGATTGAATAATGAAAGTGGATTACAACAGTCCTGAATGGATTGCTATGAGGGAAGAGAGAGAGAAAAAGTTTCAGGAGAGATGGGCAGAATACGATAGATTGGAAAAGCTGATTCTTCAGGAGCTGGAAACGGTGGGAGTTTCTGTAAACTCGCTCTGGAATCTGAGTAGTAAGAAAGACCCCCATAAAAAGTCTTTGCCTGTTTTAATAAAACATGTACAGGTTTTTTATCATGACAAGATCAACGAAATATTGGCTCGTTCTCTTGGAAGCATTAAAGCCACAGAGTGCTGGGATATGCTGGTCGAGTTGTTTTGTAAAACCGATCGCCAGGTACATCGTAATTTTAAGGATGGTCTAGCCTGTGCGCTTTTTGATTTGGTTAGCAAAAAGACCATGGATGAATATATTACTCTTCTAAAAGACAAACGACATGGGCAGTCCCGGATTCTTATGGTTGGCAAGCTTCGTCGCTCTCGGCAGCCAGAGATAATTGCCCTGATTGATGAGCTGGCTGAAGATGAAGATTTGAAGATTGAAATTGGGAGTTGGAAGAGGAAAAGACAGTAGACTACAAATATTCAGGGTTGTTTCCTTCTGGCAGAATTGAGATTTTTGAGGTGATTGAATAATGAAAGTGGATTACAACAGTCCTGAATGGATTGCTATGAGGGAAGAGAGAGAGAAAAAGTTTCAGGAGAGATGGGCAGAATACGATAGATTGGAAAAGCTGATTCTTCAGGAGCTGGAAACGGTGGGAGTTTCTGTAAACTCGCTCTGGAATCTGAGTAGTAAGAAAGACCCCCATAAAAAGTCTTTGCCTGTTTTAATAAAACATGTACAGGTTTTTTATCATGATAAAATCAACGAAATATTGGCTCGTTCTCTTGGAAGCATTAAAGCCTCAGAATGCTGGGATATGCTGGTAGAGTTATTTTGTAAAACCGATCGGTTGGTTCATCCTAACTTTAAGGATGGTCTTGCTGTTGCTCTATCAGATACGGTTACAAAAAAGACCATGGATGAATACATTGCCCTTGTAAAGGACAAACGGCAGGGTGAGTCCCGAGTATTAATGCTTCGTAAACTCCGCAGACTAAGACAGCCAGAGATAATTGCCCTGATTGATGAGCTGGCTGAAGATCCTGATTTGAAGATTGAGATTGGCAGTTGGAAGAGGAAAAAGGTCGGAATATGAAACCAGTTTTAAGCAGGGAGAATGATTATCAGGATCATACACATTCTATTTTTCCTTGTTTTCCTGGGGTTTTTACAGGCTGATCCCACCCCCGGCTACGACAATTTGCTTTGACTCAGCCTCACAAGGCAGCTTCGAGATTATCTGGATTTTGCTGATTCATCTGGCAGAAAGCTTCGTCTGTATGTACGAAAAGAAGGCACCGAGTTATCTAAGCAGCTAAAAGCATTAAGGGATGCTGGCAGAATTGAGATTCTTGAGGTGATTGAATAATGAAAGCAGAATACAACAGTCCTGAATGGATTGCGATCAGGGAAGAGAGAGAAAAAAAAATTCGGGAAAAGGAAGCATTTTTCTGTGAGGTACAGAAGCCGATTCTTAAGGAGTTGGAATCCGTTGGGGTTTCTGTAAACTCGCTTTGGAATTTGGGTAGTGAAGAAGACCCCCATAAAAGGTCTTTGCCTGTTTTGGTAAAACATATTCAGATATTTTATCATGATCAAATCAACGAGGTAATTGCCCGTTCTCTTGGTAGAATCAAGGCTGTGGAATGCTGGGATATGCTGGTTCAGTTATTTTGTAAAACTGATCGCCATGTACATCCTAATTTTAAGGATGGTCTTGCTGTTGCTTTATCTGATACGGTCACTAAAATGACCATGGATGTATAATGGGCGAGAAATCCAGACCAAATTTAAGCCGCTCTTAATTGCATTTCCTTACTCACTCCACTTCTAAAAATTTGCTTACATTCCTCAAACGACATTTTTTCCATAGGAGCATATCCTGTCTCCCAGGAAGGGTGCGGCAGATGTTTCGCCTTATTCCGCACTACCCCTACATATAAATCATCCGGTGAAAGATATCCCAGTGACTGGTGTGG
>JACFNL010000206.1 GCA_019454875.1 Candidatus Cloacimonadota bacterium
ATGAAAACAGAATCTGTTGCCAGATACTGCCCAGTAGGCTGCTGCCTCCCTCATCTGTTATGACAAGGTTATGCTAAAATGTCGGCATGAAAAAAATTCCCCTTGGTTATAGCGATTTCAAAGAAATTCTCTCCAATCCAGAATTTCTTTATGTAGATAAAACAGAACTCATCTCTGAGTTTTTAGAGGGTCAGAGCAAGGTACTTTTAATCACGCGCCCCCGCCGTTTTGGTAAAACTTTAAATCTTTCCACCCTCCGCTATTTCTTTGATCAGGAGAATTCACAGGAGAATAAAAAACTTTTTTGTGGCTTGAAAATTTCACACAATCTCAAGGCTATGGCCCTGCAAGGTACAAGGCCGGTAATTTATTTTACCCTGAAGGATTGCAAGGAACAAAACTGGGAAAATTTTCAGAAAAAAATCGGTAATCTACTGGCAGAACTGATGATTCCCTGGACCTCGGCAAATAATCTGGTTTTGGAAGAGCCAGATCAAAATACCTTAAAGCGACTTCGGGCAGGTACTGAGGAAATCACCTTGCTGGCGGACAGCCTGAAGTTTTTATCCCGCATCCTTTCCTCTCATTATGGGCAAAGCCCGCTGATTCTGATTGATGAATACGATGTGCCACTGCAAACTGCCTGGCTTTATGGCTACTACGATGAGGCCATTAGCTTTTTTAGAAACTTCTTCAGTGCTGCCTTCAAGGACAACCCTTATCTCTGGCGCGGAGTGATGACTGGCTGTTTAAGAATCTCCAAAGAGAGTATTTTTACAGGTCTGAACAATCTGGAAATTTCTTCCGTGGTCTCCGAAGGTTATTCCTCCCATTTCGGCCTAAACAGGGATGAGGTCAAATCACTGCTTGTGGAATACGGGGTTGAGGACAAAACCCAGGCTATAGAGAGGTGGTATAACGGATACATTTTTGGGAAAACCGTAATTTATAATCCATGGTCAATCCTCAGTTTTCTTATGAGTGGTGAAATTAAGGCTCACTGGGTCAATACCAGCAGCAATGATATGGTGCATTCCCTGCTTCGCACCTCAAGCATAGAAGGCAAAAAAAATCTGGAAGAACTGATGGCCGGGAGATGTGTGGAAGCATCGCTTCTGGAACATTCAGTTTTTGATCTGATCGATAAAGATACAAACAATCTCTGGAATTTCCTTTATTTTACCGGCTACTTAAAAGCTGAATCCATTGTGTATCCTGAGAATGGTAAACCCAAAGCCCTGTTTAAAATCCCCAACCAGGAAGTTTTGATTATCTTTCAAGACTCCATAACTTACTGGTTTCAGGAGTCTTCGGGGTATGAAAGCTTAAAGAATCTGCACACTTACCTTAAAAATGGAGATGGGCAGGAGTTTTCACTTCTGTTTGAAAATTTGGTGTCGGAAAGTTTCAGCTATTTTGACATTGACGGAAAAAAGCCAGAACAATTTTATCATGCCTTCACCCTGGGTCTGATTGTGACTCTTTCTGACACCTGGAATATCCGCTCAAACCGAGAAGCCGGAACTGGCCGCTGCGATATATTAATGACCCCAAAAAATCCCGATCACTTTGGGGTGGTGATGGAATTGAAGACCTTTCATCCAAAGCTGGAAAAAAATCTGACGGAAACGGCAAAAAGAGCCATGGATCAGATAGAGAAAAAGCAGTATGCCAAGGAGCTTTATAATCAGGGCTGCAAGAAGGTCATAAAAATCGGGATCGGGTTTAGTGGAAAAGAGACCGAAATTCTGTACTCTATTCTCTGATAAATCCCGTCAGGGATAGCCGGTGCGCTAACGATACACAGCCTTGTTGTAAACTCGGCCACTGGACAAAAGAACAACATTCCCTAATGTTTCACTTTTTTTCCCACCTTTTTTTGTAAAAATTCTGCCATACTTCTGGCTACTTCCTGGACATCAGAAATGACCAGATTCACGCCCT
>JACFNL010000207.1 GCA_019454875.1 Candidatus Cloacimonadota bacterium
AGGCATATCAGAAAAGGTAAAACTGCGGCTGCCAATAATAATGACCTGATCGGATTTTTCTTCATTGCTGTTATTGTATTTAAACGATACCGAGTCCCCCGCAGGCAGGGTAAAACCGCCCCCACTAAGGTGAAGTGAGCCGCTACCTTCAGCGACAACACCAGAGTCAAGAAGCATTATTCCAAAGGTAGCATCCCTTACCCCGGCCTCCAGTCCAAAAGCAGAAAACCCTGCGTCCACAGAGCTTCCGAGCACAAACACACCATCTGAGTTACTGGAAAATGCAAGCTCGCCCTCAACTGTTACTCCAGGCAGGCTCAAAGACACATCTCCACCAGCAGAAATTCTATTCCCAAGACTGCCATCCTGATCTAAAACAGCAATGGTTCCGCCCCCATCAGCAAGAGTCAGAGGAGCAGACGAAAAATCAATCACAGAATCATTTTCCGGGCCAAGGGCCCAAAAGACATCCAGTTCAAAATTCTCTGCACTGATAGAAAGATCAGGCAGGTTAAACAGGGCCACGGAATCAATGGAACCAGTGGCTGAAATCCAGGAGCGGTCATCATCAGTGGCATCAAACACGGCCAGACCAAAGTCCATCCCGGTGAAAGACAAACCAAAACTTCCGCCCATTGTAGCTGTTACATCCCGTCCGATCAGGGTAAAAACATCTACACCAACAACACTTTCATCGGCCAATGTCACTGAGTCAAGAGTCGGCTCCATACCCAGGGTAAACTCACCGCTAATGGAAAAAGCCGAGCCTAAATCGATACTTCCGCTAAATGTCACGCTGGTGGGTACGCTCAGGTAATCCTGAATCAGGAAGCTTCCAATATCATCAAAGGAAGCCAGATTGCTGCTTACCAGTTCAAAAGCATCACCGGCAAAAACTTCCTTGACCACCAGTTGCAGTCGGTCGGCTTTCTGAACAATATCAAAATAATAATCTGACTCAAACCCAAAAATTCCAGTAGCAGCATCAAAATTTCCGCTGACCGAACCATAGGTCATAATGTCAAATGTGTCCCCCACCTTTGGTTTAAACCCATCCAGAAGAGATACAGATAGTGTGCCACCAAGACTCGCACTTCCGGACACATTGATCTGATCAAAGCCATCCACGGCACCGGCTGCTCCATAACCTGCAATCTCAATCTCAAGGGTTCCCCCAGGATTCTGGGTATAAGAAGCCACATTCTGAACCCCTGGAGAATAACCTGGGGCTACCACTCCTGAGTTAATCACCTCAAGGTTCAAATCCCCGCTGCCCCCAAGCACTGTATCCGTCGATACGCTCAGAACAGAGTCCATGCCTGCCTGGTTGGCTTCGAGATTTTTCATGTCAAGAACAAGGGCATTTATTATAGGCTGATTAAGCTGCTTTTGCGGGGTCTGAACCAATTCCACTGGGGATTTTTGATCCAGAGTATCGTATACGATCTCTGTAACCGGATCGGCAGACAGAAGGATTCTCTCCTCCAGCCTATCCAGCTTGAAATTCTCAAGCCCGGCGCGTTTTGCTGATTTCTTCCGACCCCTGGAGGGAAGATTATTTATAAATCTTCTGGCCCACCGGTAGGTCCTGGTATTCATCAGGTTTTTCAGTAAATCGTTCATAAATTTTTAGCCTTGTTAAAATGCCAGTGAGGGCATAGACCCGCGTCCGGTTCCATGCCCAAATCAGTTACCATGTAAAATCTCTTAGGTTCAGTTCAACGCACCTTCGGCAAATCTCTCTGCCACAGTAGCCGCACTGCTCAGATTTTTGTCCTTAAGAGTCAAAAGCCTCTCAATCTGGGACAAGGAGCTCAAATGGGAATAAATCACAGGGATGTACTGTTTTTTACGCATCTCCAGAAATTTTTCATCAGACAGGGAATTTAAGCGCTCTTCATTGATGACATAGGCCCCGGCAATGTTTTTAACTT
>JACFNL010000072.1 GCA_019454875.1 Candidatus Cloacimonadota bacterium
GGGCTGGTTCCAAAGGTTATGTCAGTAAGGCCGACACCCCAAGGGCCATCCGTCAGGCCATTTTGGATGTTTTGTCAGGAAAACTGGCCTATTCCGAGGATTTAAAGGAATTGATGCTGACAGATCTTTGTCGTATGGGGAACAAACGCGAGGACCGGTTTGCACTTCTGACCGATCGGGAACTTGAAGTATTTTACCAGCTTGGACTAGGAGAAACTACTCGAGGAATTGCCCACAAACTGCATTTGAGTATCAAAACAGTGGAAACCTACAGAGAAAGAATCAAACAGAAGTTAAATCTATCCAATGCCAATCAGTTGATGCAGCAGGCTACCATCTGGGTGCATAGCTGTAATGGACTTCCCGACAAAAATTAGGGAATTTCCCTGATAGTTTAAAGACCACGATTCTTCCTAAAATTGGAAGATGCGCCTTTCGCCCATACCTTTATTAATTCTTCTTTTGTTGCTCTTAGGCATCTATTTGCACCATACCCTAAACCACAGACCGAATATGGACTATGTTCTGGAACCTCATCTGATTCCTTTGCTTTCTGTACTTGAAAACCGCTGCTCCAGCTCCTGCCATGGTGTTGCCTCCAGAGATTTCAAAAGGAAGGTTTCCCATGAGCCTTACTCTTTGGCTCTTTATTATGCCTTGGATGACAAAACAGGTGAAATCAGGCGAGATATCCAAAGCATCCATGACTTAAAAGAGAGACTAAAGCGGTTTGTCGATTTAGAAGACCTGCCACACTCCCCTTTACTTATGTATCCCTTAAGCGAAATTGCCGGGGGAAAATCCCATCAGGCAGCTGAGGTGTTTTTTTCCAAACTGGATCCGGACTACCAGACAATTCTTAGCTGGATTGAAGGTGAGTTTGGCACAAATAAACCCAAGGAAAGAAGCCGATCTGAGAAATTTTTTGCCAACAATGTGTTACCGGTTCTGGTACGAAAAGGTTGTTTTTTATCTTCATGTCACGGACCTAATGCCTTTAATGATTTTAAATTGACCCCACCCCAAAGTCACAACCCCTTACATTTTTCCGAGGCTTCCATAACCAAAAATTATAAGGCTTCTCGCGGGGAAGTAACCTCATTGATTCATTTTAATGGAGATGTTTCACTCTCAAGGCTTTTGGCCAAAGTTCTGCCCCTTGAAGACGGTGGTATTCCCCATAAAGGCGGAAACACCCAGTTCTTCTTTAATCAGCAGGAGGCTGATGCCAATACATTAATTCAATGGATGGAAATGGAGAAACAAAAGACTCTGGAGGCTCAGGGAATCTTAAATGCAGGAAAGTTAAAAGGTCTTATTTATCTAAGCCAGAAGCGAGGAAGCCAGGGACTAATCCTGGACGCACCGCCTTTTTTGGAGACTAAAATATTTTTTGTCCCCGTAGAGGCCAATGAAATTCTATTTCATAAAAAACAGGATGTTACATCGGCAATAGGCATCCCACCCCATACCCAGATTCAGGCCATTGACATACATTTTGATGCTCAAAAAGTTTTAATAAATCTTAGGAGCAGAACTACGGGCTTTTCTATCTATGAATTTGCTTTAAATTCTTCAGGGGAGCCAGTAAAACAGAGCTTAAAATTAAGATTGGCTTCTCCTTCTAAAGATATACACTTTTTGGATCCAATCTATGGTTCCCGCCCCGGTGAAATTGTGTTTTCCTCGAACCAGGCTGGTAAAAAAACCAGAATCCTGCAACATAAAATCCCAGCCAAAACCACATTGTTATCCGACCATAAAATACTCGTTCATAAAAATTTCAAATTGATTAAACCCATAAAGTCAGTCACCTTAATAGCCAATCAGGCACCATTAATTACCCTGACCCCTGCTTCACAACAAACAAACGAATCGGGACTAGTGCTTGAATTTTCGCAAAAACTTCCTTCCCAGTGGCATTCTCCTCACCTTCTTCTATTAGACATGGATGAGGATCATATTGGCGATGGATATGATCTGTATTCACACATGGAGAATAGCACAAACTACCAGAGAATTTCCTTTGGTGGGGCCACAGAACGATTTCCTAGTCTAAGAAGTACCGGAGAAGTGTTTTTTACCTCCTTAAGAAATCACCAAACCCAGGCAGGTATTCCCATTTTTAACGCTGCCATCTACCGTTTGTTTCCCGGTGGATGGGACTACCATGTTCATGGGGGCAACCGTTCTGATATTCCTGTGTATACCCATTCAAGAGAATTGCCCGGGGGTTTTGAAATCCGCCTAGGCCTTGATTCACATAATTTGAGTCTGGGTGGCAAGCTGTTTTTTGTAGAACATGGTTTTGGTGTAAACATTGAACCCAACAATCCCTACAATCAGTTTCCCGTTACTGATATCCAAAACTTACGCCAGGAATCTGTATCCCAACAGAGATTTTTACATTCTGTAATTCCAATGCCCAAGGAATACGACTCATGGTTGTTTCGTGACCCATTCCCCCTGCCTGATAACAGTATTCTTACAGCATATTCTTTGGACAGTCATAAACCTGCCAATTACGATTTAATCCGGATCTATCCCGAATCTTCAATCTGTCAGCCCCATTGCACAGAAGCCAGAATCAAAAAAGTTGAATTTTTAAAACCACTAAACAGCGAAGACATGGATGAGATAATGCTTCGGCCCATAATCACCAGACATATGCCTTATAAAGAGGTGCCACACAAGATCACAGCCTATAAGGATGAAACCTCAGAAATCCACTGTTATGACTACACTCTGCTGGAATCATTTTTAACTGATTTCACCCCTAATCACCCAAGAAAATTTAAGGATGATGAAATTCGTTTTGTGCGAATTGTCACCCAAAAAAATCCTGGGGTTTTTCCACCCCTTTTGCAGGCTTACGAAGAAATCCCCCTGAAAGCTGACAGATCCTTTGCAGCAACTGTTCCACCACATACACCATTAATCTTTCAGGGACTGAACCAGGACAAAATGGCAGTCCATCAAATGTCGAGATTCACCTTCACACAACCAACGGAAAAATTGACCTTTTCCATACCACGAAGCATTTATCCTTTGCGCTGTGCTGGCTGTCATGCACCCTTAAGTGGAGAAAGAGGCAAAACCTTTGCCCCACCCGATCTGATAACCCAGGCATCTTTAGTATTGGCTAACTGGGATCCAAAAATGTCCAAACCCATTCGACCTCCAGGCAGCCATGAACAAACACCTTATACTGTGAGTTTTGTTAAAGATATCGCACCAATCATAAAAAACAATTGCCTAGCCTGTCACGATCAAGGGAAAAATCCTGATTTTAGTGGGGTTAAAACCGGTCATCCCCGTCAGGCTTATGATGCCTTGATGGTCTTTGAACCCAATAACCCACATAAGGGCAAATACATTGATTATTTTGGCTCTTTATCCTCAAAAAGTCCTCTGTTTAATATCTTAAAGGACCAGTCCCACTGTGCCAGTGCAAGTCTTTCCTATGAGGATTGGTTAAACCTGATCCGTTTTGTGGATCTAGGTTCCAGATACGATGCAGGAGAATCCCAGTGAGAGCATTTGTACTTCTGTTATTGATTTGTTATGCACTGGATGCCAAAACTATTAAAGGTACCAGATACAACCGCTTTACCAGCAGTGTCTGGACAGAAGGTAATAGTTTTCACTTTGAAGACCTAAAACCAGTTAAAAACCCAAATCCCTATCCAGAACCACAGCCCGATGTATTACGGCCTGAATTTATTCTTTCTGACAAGGATATAGGCAAGGCATGGATCACCCTAAGCGGCAGTTTCACTAAACCAGGTAAAGAGGTTTCAATTCTTGATTTGAGAACTCTTAGGGAAATCAAAAGAGTATCTGTAGGCCTAAAACCCATCTTTATGGCCATGCACCCGAATAAAAAGTTTCTATTGGTTGTTAATGAGCTCTCCAATTATCTCAGTGTGATTGACACTCAGACTGATTCTGTCATTTCCCGGATTCCTGCGGACTTTTATTGTCAGTCCGTCCTGATTCACCCTGATGGAAAGCAGGTTTTTGCCAGTATTCAATACTTAAGTCAGGTATTACCTATTCAACTCAATCTAGGGCTACACGCTCCAAGAGGTACGGTGAAAAACCTGCCAGGGTTCTCTAAAAAAACCTTTGCCGATGGGCCTGATTCCGTTCACAAAATTCTTAGAGCCCGTTGCCAGAGGTGTCACCATGAATCAGCCGGAGGATTTTTAGTCAATCAGGATATTGATAAAAGCTATTTAAGTGCCATTGAAAACTCCAGTCCATCCCAGCCAGAAAATAGTGTCCTGTTACGGGCCGTACTCTCAAGTGCCGAAGGTGGATTTGCCAATCAGAATACTGGTGGAGAATTTCATGCCGGTGGTGTTGTTTTTACTAAAGATGACAAGGACTTTCAGATTGTTTCTGAGTGGATCAGAAATGCCAGCGATGGTCCCGGAATTAATGTTGGCAACCCGCACAGTATGCCAAGACGCATGGTTCTTTCCCAGGACAGCCGTTACCTCATTACCAACAATACTGGAACCAATGATTTAAGTATCATTGATCTGAATCATTTAAAAGATATAGGCGGAATTTTCCTTCAGGGCCTCGCTCATTCTGTCATTCCTCTGACCCATCCCTTAACCAGAGAACAATCCCTATTGATTCTTGGTCTTGGAGCTGGTTTTGGAGCACCTAAATCCAGGGACCCATTGGGAGCGGAGACCTGGGATCCCAATCAGGAAGCATCTCAATTCACAGTGTTGCGCGATCTAATCAGTACAGATGCTTATGAGATCAAAAACCAGTTTGTAATGGGTCCATTTGATGCGGTGGACGGGACCTGGAATTTTAAAATGCGAGACATTCAAAATGATTTGGTCTGGATTGATTTTAACAAGTTAAGTCTTCCACAAAACCCGCCAGTTACTTTGCCCTATTATCTCATGGCCAACACCTATGAGGATCATCCGCACTGGGTACGATACACCTCAGATACTGCCGAGGCAACCCATGGGGACATTAAAGGAGACTATCCCGTTGAATTGATGCGGGTACATGGCTCATTTCCTGATTCCGCAATACAGATCGGGGATTATGTCTACATCACAATGAGGGCCAGTTTTGAGGTTGTGGAATACAAAATCCACTGGGAGACAAAAGAAGCTTATCAAAAGCTGGAACCAACCAGAGTATTCCCCACCAATCTATTGCCCACAGGGTTAGCCGAAGGTCTTAACAAAACCATTCTGGCCGTAAACTCCTACCATGATTCCTTACAGGTTATTGACCTTGTTTCAGGAAAAAGCAGCACAATTTACCCCTTTGGACCTAAAAAAGACACGATGCAAAGCAAAGCAGCCAAGGGAGATCTGATTTTTAGAAGCTCAAAGCTGACAAGCGATGGGGACACAAGCTGCTTTCATTGCCATTACCGGGACAATGGGGATGGCCGCCCCTGGGGGGCAGCGGAAGCCATAGCCCAGGATAGGGATGGACATTTTTATTCAGGCGGTACATTAGGTATTCCTCAGGTAAGAAGCCTTTACGGCAATGAACCTTTTTATTTTGAAGGAACCCATCTTTTTGTCGAGGGCCAGGGTGCAGATATCAATGAACCCGCCAGTTCGATTGACTTTGTAGCCCCCGTCGCTGGTGGGGACTACACTCACATAAAACATCCTATGCCTGAAGAACAAAGACCTTTGATGCACGAAGAACTAAAAGAGAGAGTCACGGTGCATAAGCTAGGAAGCCTTTGGTGGGATCTGGAGGAAAGAAGAAGTGCCTTTTTAAAAGACAGAACCAGAGAAGTCTTTTCACAGGAGTATGGACTAAAAGAACTATATGAATTTATGGGTGTTTTTATGGGAAACGACTCCTATTTGCCACCCAATCCCTACGACCGGGAACAAAGCACATTTTTACGGGGGCAGGAACTGTTTTTTTCACCCCAGGTAATGTGTTCGGTATGTCATGCTCCACCCAATTTCACCAATAAATCTCCCGTATTGGCAAACAACCCAAGACGAGCACTGCCACAGCTTACTACCATGACTCGACGGGATGCTTCTTACACCCTCGTCAGTGTTAACGCCATGGAGAATGTCAATAACCGGTTTATTGGAATTGATACTGAGGACACAGGCCGCATTGAGGATATTGAAGGCAGTTTCACTACCATGCAGCTCAGGGGCATTTTTGACAGACCACCGGTATTTTTGCACCACGGCCGGGCCAAAAATTTACGCGAAGTCCTTTTGACACCCTTACATTCTGGAAGAAAACCCTATCGTTATCCAGTGTATCTAGGCTTGGAAGTTGTACGAAAAGATGGCCTGGAAACTGGGTTTAACGAAACCCGTTTAAGGCTTGAGAATGGTCCTTTAGATCAGGACACCCAAACTGTAGATACTCACGGAGGCACATCCCACCTTTCCAGTAAGGAGATCGATGATTTACTCCACTTTATGCTGGGGATACCCTGAGGTAAAACAATGAGTCAGAATCTTTGGGAAAGAAGCCTAATTTTATTAGTGACCATTGGGATTACACTGGTACTGCTACCAAAATCCACGCATCAGCCCGTTATAAAGGAGACAGTATCTAAAATTCCAATAGATTTGAATCCTGGGCCAAACCAGTTATTAAGGTTTGATTCTGCCCTGATGGGATCTCCCCTGAGGCTGATGGTAGAGGGAGAATCTGAAAACATTCAAAACAGCTTTTCAGATTTGATGATTCTTCTTCATAAACTGGAGGCCACTATCAGTTCCTGGAGACAAAATTCGGACACCGATCAACTCAACCGAAACGCTGGACTGAATCGTCCCATCACAATTCAGCCATCGACCTATCAATTGCTGGAGTCCGGCAAATACTGGCATCAAAAAACCGAAGGAGCATTTGATATCACTGTAGGTCCCCTTCTTTCGGTATACAGGCAAAACAGAGATGCCAATATCAATAACTTTTCTGCCATTGAGATTTTATTACCCTTAATTGATGCTTCCCGAATCGAGTTAACACCGCCCCATTTTGCTTATCTTCCTCGAAAAGGGATGAAAGTGGATCTTGGTGGGATCGGCAAGGGATATGCTGCGGATTTTTCATTTGAATATCTAAAAAAACAGGGCTACACCAATATAGTGACCGACTTTGGACATACTTACAGAATTGAGCTCGATTCGGAAATCAGCCTGGCCATAACCCATCCAATTCACACGGATCAAAAAATTCATGAATTTGATTTAAGACAAGGTAGTGTATCTACCTCTTCCAATAGGGTTAAAAATCATATCATACATCCAAAAACTGGACTGCCTGTTCATGATGTGATCGGAGTCACCGTCATAACCAGGGAAGCTACGGCCGCTGATGTTTTGTCCACTGCATTTATGGTGATGGGACTCAAAAAGTCATTAGAACTGTTACGGAGCCTGCCGGGAGTACATGCTCTTTTTGTTTTAAAAAATGATGAAATTTATAAAACCCAGGGATTCCCCCAAAAAACAGAAAAGACAGTCCCCATTATTCCAGCCTCAGTCCCCTACGAATCAATAAGCACTCAGGCATTACCAGGTAATGTGACTCTTGATCCTTATGAAATCAGCAATCGCGAATACATTGAGTTTTTACTGGAACCTGACCATGTAAAAAAAGCCTACTACCCTGCCCATACCCCGGAAAACAAAAACCTGGCACCTCGTTATTATCACGAATTTCGCCCAGCCCTGTTTTTAAAAACAGAGGCAGCTACTCTAGCTCCCTTTGATGAAAACACCTTTCGTAAACCAGATCACCCTGTGGTTGGAGTAGATTATTTTGATGCCTATGCCTTTTGCAGGTACAAAAACAAGCGACTGCCAAGCCTTCAGGAATTTCAATATTTTGCCTCGGACAATCAAACAAGAACCTGGCCCTGGGGCAACCGCTTTGAATACAAAAAAGTCAACAGTGGGGGGGAAAAGTGGGGAGAAAAAGACGGGCATATTTATACAGCCCCCATCGATTCCTTTCATGAGGGCCAATCCAGACTGAACCACTATCACCTGACGGGAAATGTCATGGAGTGGACGGAAGATGGATTTTTATTTGGGGGTGGATTCAGAAGTAATCCTACGGAAGTGTCTTCCTTAGCATACAAAAGCCGCCCCGTATATTTTCGGGCCATGGATGTCGGATTCCGTTGCGCATCAGAACAGGAGAGGCAATGAAAATCTGGCTTAAAACAATGCTTGTTCTGTTTATTCTATCCCTTGTTTATGGGGCATTTCGCTGGACAATGGAAAGCAACAACCTGGAACTGAGCCAGGAACAGAAACATCATTCTTCCCATGCATTTTCCATGCAATCCTGCCGTGAATGTCACCATAACAGCCCTACATGGCACAGTCAGAATTTCTTAAAGGAACATGGGAAACATGTCAAACCTAATGACAATAAATGCTACACCTGTCATACCAGAAACACCTGTATAAGCTGCCATGAACAAAGACCATCCAGCCACAATCACAACTTTCTTTACAAACACCATAATCTGGCCCAGGACAATGCCCGTTCCTGCCTCACCTGCCATCAAAACACCGTGACCAGGGACTGTATCGGATGCCATCAGATATCGGAAGCAAAAGACTGGTTCTTAAACGCGGAGAACCTATGCCAGTTTTAGCAATTGACAGAACTATTTTAGCTCTTCTGCCTCCCACAATTTTTGGGTTGTTCTGGTTTGGTCTACCAGCCCTGATCGTCATACTTACCAGTCTGGTTTGTTGCCTTTTAACCTCTGCACTAATGCAGTATCTGTTTATAAAAAAGTTTGTTCCGCGAAAGGTAAGTGTTATCACAGGAATTCTTCTAGCACTCACCCTACGACCTGACACCCCCTTGATTCTGGTTATCCTTGGGGCGATTGCTTCGGAAACAATAGGGCGAGTCTTTGTAAAATCCTTAAAACGAAACCTTCTCAATCCTGCCATTACGGGAAGATTTGTCATTGCAATTATGGAAACCTTGTATCCCTGGTATCCAAAATTGAATATGTCCCAGCCAGAAGTGGATTTTTTCAGTGGGGCCACGGTTCTGTTTTTTTCTGAAGGTGGGGTCTTAAGGCCGGATCTCACAGAATCATTTCTGGGTCTGGTTTTTGGAAGCATTGGTGAAACCAGCTTTTTGGTTCTTCTGATCTCGTCTTTTTTTATGCTCAAGTATGTACTTATTAAGTGGGAAGGTCCAATAGTAATGATCCTTTTGACCCCCATTTTATTAGTGCTGGTTCCAGTATCAGCCGAAGTCAGTGGTCATGCACCCTGGATCAACAATCCTCTTTTATATCTCTTTGGCAGTTCTCTTCTATTAACTGCCATATTTTTTCTTGGGGATCCTGTCACTACTCCAAAAACCAAAAAAGGACAGATTGTAGCTGGGACACTCATGGCAATTGCCTGTGCAACCGGGAAAATCAGCTTTGGGTTTCAGGGCCTGGAATACTTAATGCTTCTTTTGATCAACTGGAACTGTGAAGCCATTGATTCCCTGTTTATGGTTAAAAATTCGGTAAAACAAAATATCGCAAATCCAGACTCCGAACCTTACCATCTTAATGGACATAGCCCCTCCATGCAGGACAGGGAAGATGAACCATTTTTGATGTATCACAAAATAAAAAGCCAAAGCATCCAAAATCCATGGGAAACTTTAATTAAGGCCAGACTTGGAGGACGGGGCGGTTCCCATTTTCCGGCATTTCTGAAATGGAAGGCCATTAAAAACCGGCCCGACTCCGTTCTGATAATCAATGCCTCAGAAGGTGAGCCCGGTACCTTTAAAGACAGATTTATTCTGCATCATTATCCGCATACTGCCGCAGAAGGAATTCTGATTCTTTCCCATTTATTAAATATAAATCAGATCATTTTAGTCGTACCTGAAGACTTTTCAGACAGTGGTAGTTACATCATCAACTGTATACAGGAACAGGGATTGTTAAATTCTTCAATGAAAACCTCCCCTGGAGCTTATGTCGCTGGAGAAGAAACTGCCCTGATCCGTTATCTGATGGACGAACCTGCCATTCCATCCCCCAAACCCCCCTTGCCCGTAGAATCTGGCTGGTATCAAAAGCCAACTCTGGTGCACAACCTGGAAACAGTAAGCTGGATACCGGTAATTATTAACAATCCTTTGCAATGGGGAAAAGGACGGTTTCTTGTATCTCTAAGCGGAGCCATTGCCCGTCCGGGTGTCCGTGAAGCGTGGATTGGTGACTCGGTTCAGGAAATTTTAGACAAGGAAAGCTATCTTAACGATTTGGAAGTGGGAGCAATTCAGATAGGCGGGGTGAGTGGTGCCTATCTACCCCTGAATCAGAATCCTATTCTTTTGGAACAGGAATACTTAAGCAGTCTCGGCGCATTTTTAGGTACTGGATCGATTCGGCTCTTGCGTAAGGGAGACTGCCTCATCGAAGACTTGATTCAAAGAACCAGGTTTTTAGAAGAAAGTTCCTGCCATCAATGTTCAGCATGTCGCATCGGAACCCAAAATCAAGTAGAGACCCTGATCAAACTATCACTAGGAAAGTTAAGCAAACGAGAAACTGAGTTATTTGAAGCTCAAATTCCCGTCATGCAAATGCTCTCCTTATGTGGTCTGGGAAAAATGGCCCCCATTCCATATCAAAGTCTGTTGCGTCATTTCCCAGAAGAAGTGGAGTTTCATAGAAACGGTAATCATATCCGCGCCTGCTTAAGGAAAAATCATGCAAATCAAAATCAATCAAAGACCGGTTCAATGCCAGTCCGAAGAAAACCTCTTATCTCTACTGCGATCTCAGGGTGAAGCCCCTCCTAGCCTATGCTCGCGGGAAGGTTTAAAAAATATCAGCGTTTGTCGGCTCTGTATAGTAGAGGTTGGTGAGGAAAGAAAAGTTTTGCAGGCATGTCAAATCAAAACATCTCCTGAACTGTCCGTTTTTACTGACTCCCCCAGATTAAGGCAACTTCGTAAAACTTTGATGGAAATGATTCTTACTGAACACGGGCAATGGCATAGTCAGGGTTGTGAAGTCTGCTCTTTAGCCAGGGAATTAGGAGCTATACCAAAAATTCGTAACATAGAAACCCAACCCAAGGTTTTAAATGACTATCTGATTTGGGATGGCAAAAATTGTATTCATTGTGATCGATGCATCCGTTCCTGCCCTCGTGAAGATACAATCTCTCGCCCTATACCCAAAGAGTCGATTATAATGAATACGGGAAACTGTACTGGCTGTGGTGATTGTGTTCGGGCCTGCCCTGCCGTGGCAATGGTTTCCAGTAGTTTATGACCGAAATCCAATCTGCCTATTTTGTACTAAGCCTTTGCCTGTTGGAAGGACTCTTGCATCTAGGCTTTTGGAAACATGTGCAATGGCAGACCGACTTGTTGCATTTTCTGTTCACACCCAAAATTGTACTGTGGATTCATGTATATCTGATGGCACCCCTTGGTGCACTTCTCTTGAGCCTTCTGCCTCCAATGGATTCCCCTGGTTCTCTTACCTGGTTTGATCTTATATGGTTATGGCCCATTGCTGATTTTTGTGGTTATCTGGTGCACTGGCTACAGCACAAAATCCCATTTTTATGGAGGCTGCACCGTGTCCACCATAGTAGCACCCCACTAAATACCCTGGCAGGTTCACGATCTCATCCGATTGATTCTGTGTTGCAACAGGCATTCTGGTACTTGCCTTTTTTTCTCTACGCCTATAAGGATGGTACTCTGGATGCTGAGGAGGGTTTGATTATTCTCACTGCGGCAACAGTTTATCTGGTACATGTTGTAATGATTCATTTTGCGTTTCCGATTGGGAAATCTATTGAGTGGTTAATCACCACTCCTTCCTTCCACCACAGACACCATTCCATAAATGCCCGCGGTAACTACGGACTTCAGCTTACAATATGGGATAAAATCTTCAAAACCGCAGTGGCAGATCGTTCCCCTGTAATGGAATACGGAATTACTCCATCCCTACCCTTAGACTGGCTAAAACACCTCTTCCCACCCCCTGCAAAAGATTAAATTAGCCTCTAGCCTTATCAAATCCTTCCCGGTCTGTTAAAATTTTATGCCTTGGAGGTACTGATGAAAAATTCCCTGATGCTGATTTTAAGTCTTAGCCTGTTTTCTCATGTGTATTCTTATCAGAATGCCCCTGTTTCCATCCTGCCTGCGACTGTATATGCCCTCGTGTCTGCCTGCGATTCAGCATTTACTGCCAAGGAATTTTCCTGCCGACATGGAAAGGCATTAATTCTTAGTGCTCAAAATCTTGATCCCGTGGTTGGGCAAAATCTGAGTGCCCTGGCCTCAGCCAACGGTCATATTTCCAACCGTCACAATACAGAAATCAGTAACTGGACCCGCTCTTTAAGACAATCCTATCAAAGTGCCCGTCGTCAGATTTCCAGAGAGTTTGGCACCAAAATTGTCTATGCCATGCCCCTTTTACAATCCGCCTTTGATGAGTTCTCCAGTGGAAATTTTTCCTTTCGCAAAGGACGGGAGCTACAGAATGCCTTGAGCAATGTGTCTCCTGATCTTGGCATGGCCCTCAGCGACATAGTAGATCCAAACGGACGAATCAGCAGCCAGTTCAAGTACGCAATTTTTGCCCTGCATCAGGTTCTTGGTGAATTAAGCTCCCAGATTCAGCCACCCCCACACAATCCCCCCGGTAACCAGAAAAAAATCCTGACCGTAAGCGAAGGCAACTTTCTGTTGCACTTACTTAGAAACCAGGAATACTCCGAAGCCGAATCCCTGATTTTACGAGCCCTGCAAAACTCTCGTTAGAGCATTTTTAGATAGGACTGAACCAGTTCATCCTGACCTTGGCCCAAAAGAGATTTTATTCTTTTTTCCGTCTTTTCCCGACTTACATCTCCATCCAGATAAAATTGCAGGATAGTTTTTAAGGTGCCTTCCAGCTGACCTCGCTGGAGACCTTGCTCAAGGCCCTTCTCAAGACCCTCCTGGCGACCTTCCTGGCGACCTTCCTGGGTACCAACTATAAATCCTTTTTCATACTCATGCTGTTTCATTTTTTCAAAATTATGTTCCAACATCTTCAAGCCTTCCTTTACATCAAGGTTTTCCAGGGCCACTTCTTCACTCAGACCCGGAATCTTTTTCTGGCTAATCTTATATAACCACTTCAAAATCTGTTTGGTCATGCCCCTAAGATTTTCATGTTCCGAGAGCATTTCAATACTTCGTAAGGCATGAAGATAGTCTTCGGAAGTTTGCGTCTGGTTTGCCTGAATTAGGACCGAAGCCAGATCAAGGCCCTGTTTTGCCTTATCACGGTTCACATATTCATCCACCAGATAAAACTCAAACTGAGGAATATATTGAGATAAAAACTTGGGATACGGAGATAATAAATCCTTCAGATTGGTTGGTCGGGTGAACCGCCGATTGCCCGTATGCAACACCACAGGAAAAATAGGAGGCAACCTGGTTTTAGAACCGGATTTATCGTAAATGGATTTCCATATCAGGGTACAATACTCCAAAACCCTTAGCACTATCGCACCACTATATTGATCCTTCTGGACCTCCAGTAAAATCACAAGATACAAACTGGAACTATTCCCAAAAGGCAATTTGAAAATTAAATCAGAACGCCGCTTCTGGTTCTCCTCCCCCAACAGTTCTGTGCTGATTTCAGTCATAGCTGAAAAATCCACAGAATCCACAAGCCCCTTAGGGCCATAATGCCGAAACAAAGCCTCCAAAACCTCGGGATGAGCGTACAGGTTTTTATAAATGGAGTCCTGAGAAGGCATAAATACAGTATATCACAGGGGCAAAATTAAGAACTGTGATAGGTAAAGCCTATACTTTATCCTGTGTCTCCCGGGAAATCTGATCGCGCAGGGCTTTTTCACGGGCCTCAATCAGATAGTTTGGATGAGACATATAATCCTCTCCCTTGGCAATCAGTAATAGCCATTTCTACAGAATGGCCCATTCCTTACAGGACACTGGATCGAAGTTCAGAATCGTGGATCGAGGTCTAGGAAAATGGGCGCACTACGGGGAACAAGAGCGATCGCTACAGTAAATGAGGGTTTCTCAACCCTTAAAAGTAGCCTGTTTCCATCCCCTACGGGGAACAAGAGCGATCGCTACAAAAACAATTTATGCAGCTGTAGAAAGTTTTAAACAAGTTTCCATCCCCTACGGGGAACAAGAGCGATCGCTACCCACAAGGCCGTGGACATCATTTTAGCTCGGATCAGGGAGTTTCCATCCCCTACGGGGAACAAGAGCGATCGCTACTTGGCAGGCGTCTATATACCTAGATGGAAATCGGCAGGTTTCCATCCCCTACGGGGAACAAGAGCGATCGCTACATGACCGTTTTTAAAATGTTATCTCTCGCAGTAGTTGGTTTCCATCCCCTACGGGGAACAAGAGCGATCGCTACCCGCCAAGGGGTGGAGGGCCAGGAAAGAGGGTTGGGGGTTTCCATCCCCTACGGGGAACAAGAGCGATCGCTACCATGCATCTGATCAGAACCCTGTGGAAAAACAGGATCAGTTTCCATCCCCTACGGGGAACAAGAGCGATCGCTACATTTCTTTCCATGGAGGCCGCAGGGCGCGTGACCTAGTTTCCATCCCCTACGGGGAACAAGAGCGATCGCTACTTGTTGATTATTATGACGACTCTAACCCAAGTAAAAGTTTCCATCCCCTACGGGGAACAAGAGCGATCGCTACACAGGCTTGGATACGAGATTGTGGTAAGTAAGTTTAGGGTTTCCATCCCCTACGGGGAACAAGAGCGATCGCTACGTCTTTTAAGCTGTCTTGTAACCTCGGCCCAATTAGGGTGTTTCCATCCCCTACGGGGAACAAGAGCGATCGCTACAAAACCTCTTTACAGATTCTTGAGGATGAAACCTTTAAGTTTCCATCCCCTACGGGGAACAAGAGCGATCGCTACAAAGGCTTGGGATTATGTGCATCTGGCATCAGATGGTGGTTTCCATCCCCTACGGGGAACAAGAGCGATCGCTACAAATGGGCCGGGCTTACAACCTGGAGGGGTTCGACCCGTTTCCATCCCCTACGGGGAACAATAGCGATCGCTACGACCAGTACGGAGTCAAAACTGGCGATCATTCATGGTTTCCATCCCCTACGGGGAACAATAGCGATCGCTACTTGCGGAAATTAAACTAAACGAACTGGACAATGCGGAGTTTCCATCCCCTACGGGGAACAATAGCGATCGCTACGAAGATGGTGTGGCATACGAAGAGGCTATGGTGCCTGAGTTTCCATCCCCTACGGGGAACAATAGCGATCGCTACCGCAAGGGAGTATACCAGGCGTGGCAAACTGGTACTGGTTTCCATCCCCTACGGGGAACAATAGCGATCGCTACGGGTTATTCAAAATGTTGTGCCATTGCTGACAGAAAAGTTTCCATCCCCTACGGGGAACAATAGCGATCGCTACTCATTTGGGCAATTGAACAATGGGACAAAATGAACAGTTTCCATCCCCTACGGGGAACAATAGCGATCGCTACGTGGCTTTTAGATAGTGTTTTTAACCACAAAATCGAAGTTTCCATCCCCTACGGGGAACAATAGCGATCGCTACTTATTCCAAATTCAATGGAGATATCTCTAAATGGAATGTGTTTCCATCCCCTACGGGGAACAATAGCGATCGCTACAAATACTGCTCTAATAAATTGGGGAGCTGAAACTCGTTTCCATCCCCTACGGGGAACAATAGCGATCGCTACACCTTCATTCCCAGTGGCGAATTATGCCACCAACTTTATGTTTCCATCCCCTACGGGGAACAATAGCGATCGCTACGCCGGAGGAAATGTGGGACGGAAACCTAATCTGGGCTGTTTCCATCCCCTACGGGGAACAATAGCGATCGCTACCAGGCATAAAAAGACGCTATGTTTTTGGAAAAAGGATGTTTCCATCCCCTACGGGGAACAATAGCGATCGCTACCAGTAGCTCACAAATAGGATACAGAACGATGACATTGGTTTCCATCCCCTACGGGGAACAATAGCGATCGCTACCTGACGCATACAAAGTAAGGATGTTGGTTGAGGCTAAGTTTCCATCCCCTACGGGGAACAATAGCGATCGCTACGAGGAGAGCTAGCGATCTACGGGTTCTTTGGAAGCCGGTTTCCATCCCCTACGGGGAACAATAGCGATCGCTACAAACCAAAAAAGGAAAGACTATTAAAAAATAGTCCATAGTTTCCATCCCCTACGGGGAACAATAGCGATCGCTACAAACAAATGGGTTGTCTTTATCGGTAATGTAGCCGGTAGTTTCCATCCCCTACGGGGAACAATAGCGATCGCTACGGGATTGTGAGGAGTTCACCTGGTCATGTAAGGGTTCATGTTTCCATCCCCTACGGGGAACAATAGCGATCGCTACGGGCAATTGACAAGGCAATCGAAACCGATCTGCCGATGTTTCCATCCCCTACGGGGAACAATAGCGATCGCTACAGGACAAGTGAATAAGTAAAGCCGGAAACGGCAAAAGGTTTCCATCCCCTACGGGGAACAATAGCGATCGCTACAAAAAATAAAAGAAACCTTTCAAAAGACGGAAGGCGTGTTTCCATCCCCTACGGGGAACAATAGCGATCGCTACATTACCTCGACATTTTCAAAATGTGAAGGCGTACCGGTAGTTTCCATCCCCTACGGGGAACAATAGCGATCGCTACAGAAAAGGAAATGGAAACTGTATTTTATGATCAAAGTTTCCATCCCCTACGGGGAACAATAGCGATCGCTACGGAGCTGGTAGGAGCTGGTCAGTTCGTAGTCGAGAGACATGTTTCCATCCCCTACGGGGAACAATAGCGATCGCTACGGACCTTCTTTCTGAGATTTTCGGTTAGTAACCAATAGTTTCCATCCCCTACGGGGAACAATAGCGATCGCTACAAGATTGCAGAGACAATCGAGAAGGCTGAAGGTTTACATGTTTCCATCCCCTACGGGGAACAATAGCGATCGCTACAAGGTACAGCTTTAGCTGGTCTGGTAAAGTGGAAAGGTTTCCATCCCCTACGGGGAACAATAGCGATCGCTACCCCACCCTTGAAACTCCGCATCTGGAGCGGGCTCCAGAGGCCAAGATCGCGGGTAGTGACTATTTTACTATAGGCCAAGGGGCAATTTCCAGTGATTTTTGTATGAAAAACGGCCAAAACCATGATGAATACAAGGATCGCGGCTGATCACGGTAAAATGCGGGTTTTGGCGATTTTTCACAGGCAAAAAATGAGCCGCGCGATTAGAGCTATTCTAAAATCTGGGAGAGGATATTCTGTTTTCAAATTACCCTTCAGTTTAGTAGAAACCCAAACTGACTAAAGTATGATACGCCAACAGCCTATCAATCACAAAAAAAACCGTCTCACAGGCCCCTTCTCAAATTTGAATCCGGTTTCTACCCTGTGAAAAAAATGTCTCATGAATCTGCTTGTGATGCTCATGGCAGAGTGTGACCAGATTATTAACCGTATCCTTTCCTCCCCGACTGACTGGCTCAATATGATGAATCTGGACTCGATATTTTGACTCACAACGACTCTGCCCCATACCAAAATAACAGCACTGCCCCCGATCCCTTCGGTTGATGGCGTGAACAAGGTGCATGGGTAGAGGCTTTCGAGCCTGTTCCAAGACAGGCTTAGTCTCAGAATCCCTCGGTTCTTGAACTGAACTAATAAGATCCGAACCGCTTTCACCTGTGCCTTTGTCCAGTTTCTCAGCTTCCTTCTTTTTTGCCCTGGCCTCGGCCCTTTCTGCTTTCTTGACCGGATCTTTTCTTTCCAAGGTTTCTTTGGCAGCCACTTCAATCACCTGAATCAAATTATCCAGTTTTAACACTTCCTGAAGCCTTAGAAGGGTTTCCATCAGTTCTGGAGAAACATCCAGGGACAAGCGTTTCATGCCTTCCCCGGCTGATTTAACAACTTCTCTCTTTTTGGTGTATGGGGAAACTTTGGCCACCTCATCAATCAGCTTTTTATTGGTTTCAGATTTGGCCTTCTCAATCCAAAGCTTTTGATTCTCCAGATTGATTACCGGACAGACATGCCTTAACTTACTGACCGATACCTCTCCTGACTGAATGGCCTCAGTCAGTGCTGGAATCTCTTTGGATTTTTTATACAAGGCCAAAAAGTTGTAGGCTTCAGCATCAG
>JACFNL010000073.1 GCA_019454875.1 Candidatus Cloacimonadota bacterium
TCTTGATTGAACTCACTCAGGAAGCCGATTTCACCAAGTTCTATCTGGAGCTTGGTTATTCATCTCTTTTTGAGTATTTAAACATTGGTCAGGGAATTAGTGCTGCCACAGTAAGTAATTTAATCACGGTGGCTCGAAAAGCCGTCCAAATTCCAGCTATGAAAGAAGCCATAGATTCTGGGGAAGTGGGCTTAGCTAAACTAAGAAAAGTCTCATCGGTCATCACTTCTGAGAACAAATCGGAATGGATCGAAAAATCTAAAAAGCTTTCCTGCCGGGAACTGGAAAAAGAGGTCGCCAAGGTTTCCACCTATAAACCCAGGCGGGATTTTTGGCAAAGAATTAATGCCGACTATTTTCGTTTAAGCATAGACACCACCGAAGATTTTAAGGCTCTGGCAGAACGAGCTCAGGATGTTTTTTCTAAAAAAAGCCAGAGCAACAAAACTTTAACCGAAGTGTTTGAGTGGGCTTTAAAAGAAGCTTTGTCCAAACATGACCCGGTAGTGAAGGCAGAAAGGGCAGAAGCAAAAAAGAAATCTGTCACAGTAAAGGCTGCCCCAACCAGTAAACCAGACCCAACAAGCCAATCTGTCACAGATAACAAAAGGGAGCCTATTCCTCAACATATTTTAAATCAGGTGGTTTTCAGAGATAAAGGCCGTTGCAGCTTTCAAAAGAATGGTAGAAGGTGTCATCACAGAAGGTTTCTGGACATTCACCACATCAAACCTGTGAAGGATGGGGGCCAGAATACGGTGGAGAATCTAACGACCCTTTGTGAAACGCATCATATTTACCTTCATCATAAGGAAGAGATTGACAGATCTTTGGCTCTGATTCGGCACCTGAGATAATATGCATACTGGCATGGAGGAGTTGTAAGGATGATTCGACTTTTTTTAATGATTTGGTTTCATGGGGCCCTGGCAGGGGATGTACATAATCTGTCCTTGAAAAAACTCTGGTCTGTGGATACTCAAAAGATTGCTCTGAGGATGGATTTGTCCGGTCTGACATCGGATGGAGTATCGTTATATACGGTTAGTGATTTGTCTCATCTGAATGATATTTACAGAATAGATTTTGAAGAGGACCGGGCCGTACTGAAGGTGGCAGTTAAACTTTCTGAGGATTGGATGCAGGGATATGCCCAAAAAAATGCCAGTTATGGTCGTCTGGACATGGAGGGAATCGCATTCTGTGATGGCAAATTTTTTATTGTGAATGAGCATAAACGCTCCATTCTGGTTGTGGATCAAAAGGAACCCCACCCCACGGAAATTGTGCCGGACTGGGAAAAGTTTCATCAGGGAAGAATGAATCCGTTTTCAGGAGTTTTAAATGCCGGGCTTGAGGGGATTGCCTGCCATTCAGAAGGTCTATATCTTTTGAATGAAAGACAGTTTCGGATGGGGTATGTGTATTCCTTTAAGGATAGGAAATTGACTCAACAGTTTGATGTGGCAGCGGGCAAGGGTCTTCCGCATTATCTGGGTAATGAAACCTGGAAGTATCAGGACTTTGCCGGGGCTGACTTTTATGAGGGGCATCTTTATCTTCTGGAGCGAAACTCGCATCAGATTATCAAAGTGGATCCAGCCAATTATCAGGTTTTGGCCCGTTATGATTTTTCGCAGTGGGAGAAGGGGCTATTTGAATCTGAGGACCCGTTTGGCCTGGCTGAAGGGTTAGCAATTCAAAACGGTTCTTTTTTTGTGATTCTGGATAACAATCTGGATTTGAGAAGTTCGGATAAATCCCCAATGCCATATCTACTGGAGCTTACAATCTAACATTGACCCCGGCATGAATGTAGTGGTCATACTCATAAGGCAGTCTGGCATCCATGACATTCATGGGCACAAAAAACTCAAGATTAACTTCTTCTCTTAGTTTGTAACGGGCACCCAGGGTTATATCTACCGTGTTTCCATAACCAGACCAGTCAAGCCCATTCATTTCCACCGTGAATGAGGTGCGGGAGGTGCTGGCAATCTCTGCACCAAGGTTGTAGACCAGACTGCTGCTTTGCCGCTTTCCGGCAGGATCAGTCCCGGAACTAATGGAGTAGCCAAGTTGTCCATGAAGTGTATACCGTTCATACTCTTTGCTTAAACTGATAAACCCCAGATAGGAGCTGCCATCGGAACCCCGTCTGGTTACCTGTTTGTCAAGAGCGTGGGAGACCCCGAACCCAAAAGCTGCCTTGAGGCTGTAAGCCGGATTGTTGGCAAATTGAAACTTGGACATCATCTGAATTTCTTCGAGATCTGTTTTTTCAAAGTCATTCAAAAGGGGAAAGGAAGAGGACTTTTCATTGACAATGTTGCCAGACAAGGCCATTTCAAAGTCATCTGAGATGCGACCAGCTACGCCCACAGGAATGGTGTATTTGGTTAGTTTGCCAACCGGAACTGTGCTGCCGAAGGAACGGTCGTAATCCACTAGGGCAACCCCAGAAAAGAAGCGATAGTTTTCCTTGGGAAGAATCTGCGCACTGATTGTGCGATGCATGCCTGTTAGTCCATAGGTTGTATTGCCCCACACTGGTTCGGGAATATTTTTATGGGTTCCCAAAAATGGGTTGAATGCAGGAGGCCGTTTGTAGTCGCGGATACGATCACTTCGTTCCTCTAAAAACTGCTGTCTTGACTGGGGAGTTTTATCATCGGCCCGAGGTTGAAAGTAGCGACGGGATTTAGGCTGTGTGGGTGGAGGTACAAGATTTGAATAGTTGTTTTCCAGAGGGGGCAATGAGGGGCCAGGAATATCCTGAGCCGAAGATATGGCACTAACAGGAGACTTTAAATCAAGGCTAACTTTTTGTCTGTATGATTCAACCGTGGGGGAAAAGCCAAATTCTTCGAGGTTTCTTTCGTAGCGCACATTGGCAATTAAAAAACTGCTGCTACAAACCCATACCATAAATATATGGGCCAAAAAAGATCTGCTTCCCTGCATAACTTGTGATCCTTTCGACAAATTATTTAAGAATTCCAAGAGGAAAGGATGCAAGCACACGATCTTTTATGAGCATGGCAAAATGGGACTTGGAGTTGATTTGTACACGATAGCCCGTAAGTGTCATTTTTTGCCCATTTCTGAAGGTTAATGTAATTGAGCCTGGGGTGCCTGTTTCAAAAATCCAGGAAAAATCGAGTCTATGTTGCTTAAGCCTGTTAACTGCCATAAAAAATTGTTCGTCCCCCAGCTTCAGGAAAAGTGAGGTGTCTGTATCGATTTGTATCACTTCGTCCATGGGATAGGGCAGATAGTCCTCTAGCTTATCTGAGAAAAAATAAAGGTCCCAGTTTATGAGAAGCTCTTTTGTAAATTGACCGCCCGTATAATATAAGCCGTGGTTTTGTGAGTAGAATCCGTCAGGACACCCGTAAATGAGGTTATCCTGATGTGTTTTTATGAAGGGCTGGCAATTTTGGGGCATAGGCATAAAAGCAGGAGAAGCCCCTAGTGTGCTTAAACGGCCAAGAAGTCTGTGAGCAGAAATCCATTTTTTGAAAGGTTTGGTCTGCCCATCAGCATTTAAGATCAGGGACTTGTCCTCAATAAAGAATGGGGTACGCAAAATTTTATAGGGAAGATCCTTGTCAGAATAAAAACTGTGATGCAAAAACTGGCTTGGGGTCCATAAGAGGTTGTTTTTAAACAAATCAGGCACTAGAAACACCTGATCATCCCCATAGAGTACAAAAACATTTCCGGAAAAGAGATGACCTACCCTAAATGTATGCTTTTGAGCACCGAACTCAAAAATCAGATCGGGAGCGGTACTAAACCCGTAAGCTTCCAGGGAATCTGTAGGCCGAAATAGTTTTGGCTCAGGCAGCAAAAGCCAGTTATCCAGATAATCCTGCAACTTTTGCATGCGGATTGGGACCATTTTTTTTTGATAATTTAATACTGGACCATCGGCTTGCATGGTAACGGTGTAGTCATAACGAGGGCTGATAAGCCTTTGAAACTGATCCCAGGGAAGTTTTTGTATCAGGTGTGTGTTTTGTTGGGGGGGAGCTGGTTTCAGTTCTTCCCTGCTAAGCCAGATAAGACTCAGGCAGGCAATCACAAGGATGAGATTCACCAGGATGCGCATTTAAGCCGTTTTCTCCTGCCAGAGGTAAAGGGACAGGGCGGTAGCCAATGCCAGACCGGGCAGGACAAACAAAAGCAGTACCAGAAACTGATATCGATCTTCTCGTGACACCTGAAGCATTCTGGCTCGAATGGCTTTAGACCGGGAAAAAATCAGGTGGTTCTGCCCGCTCAGATAATGAATGGAGTTTAAGAGTAGATCTCGGTTTCCCGGTAGGGTTAAACCCTGATTGTTTACCCAGTCCGTATCACCAAGAATCAATCGTGGACCAGGCAGCTCACCCATTAGAATATGTGGACCAAGACTATTACGATCCGGTTTTATGGGCAATTGTGATTTTCCTAGCCAGGACACGGATGAAGCATGAAGGATGGGAAGCATGGAAGAATCTTTAGAGGGGTGAATTGCTGCGGCACCATAAAGGGCAATCATCTGTCCCCCTAGTCCATAAGAAATCTGATGCCCTGGATCGGCCAGAGGAGCAATCAGATCTGCCTCCTCCCTCAAGGCTCTTGGTGGATCTAATACCACATCCCTGCTTATTGTAAACTCAGAATGATTGATGGATTTTCCCGCTTCAATCAGCAAAAGACTTGGATTGGGATATTTACGATATATCTCATCCAGTTTTTCACCAAGCCTTGCTGTATTAGGTAGAAGTATCAGAAGAGGGGAATCCCCGGCCTTTATGGATTCTTCCTCATCAGAGAAGTTGATTTGAAATCCATTTTGCCGAATCAGGCTGGCGAGGCCCCCAAACCCGGTTGGAGAATCATCAAGAAGTGCATGTGGTAACCCAGGGGCCAAAACATTGACAGTTATCTGATTTAAGAGGCGACTAATGGCTGCCTGCAAAGCACCTTCTCCCAAAAACAGGGATTCGGTAGCGGGTCGATTCTGAATCAACTGGCTTTCTCTTAAATATACAGATTCTTCCTGATGGGTAAGCATCATCCCGGGAAGATGATCCACTCCTTTATCTTTGGCCCGGGAAGGCAGGCGCACAACATCGATAAACTCGACTTCAAGATTGGGCACATGGTTTTTAAGCCCATCGATAAAACGGGTCAAACTTATATGAAACAGGGTGTGTTCTGCTGGTGAGGCATATACAGATATCTTTAGCGGGGTGGATTTCAAAAGTTTGATTGTATCTTCTGATACCGAATAGATTCTGTCTTCGGTAAAGTCCCAGCGAGGTCCCCGTTTCTCAATTAAAAACTGCCCCAGGCCAAAGATCAGAATTAAGGTTGTGATTCTAATAATGCTATCGCTACCCAGGTAGTACCATTTTTTTGAAAGAAGCGAGGTGATGTTTTTATATTCCATCAAGAGACTGAGTGATATCAGGCACATGGACAGGTAAAAAAAGCGAAAAGGCCATTCGTAGGAAATACTGGGGAAAAAGGTGCTGGCCAATGCGGAAACAAGACTTATCAGTGAGGTAACAAATACAAGCAGGGAACTGGTTTTCATCTTTTACTCACAATCCCTGCAAGATAAAGGCAAAGGGCAGGCAGGAAAGCAAAAAATGTAACATCCGAAAGCCTTGGTGCACCATTTAGAAATTGCACAAAATGCTGGTAGGGACTGGCTTCCTGAAAAATTTGCCCCAAGGTCTGGGAGCTGGTACCCAGAATTTGTGGAGCGTAATACAAAAGCCACAGTCCAAGAAGCAATGAGGTTGCACCCATTAAAACCGCATAGGCTGAATCCATAAGAGATGCCAAAAACATACAGATTCCCAGATAACATGCCTGAAGACCCAACAGCCCAATGCTTGCACTCACAAGTATATAAGGATCCGGTTCACCGTAGTATAAAAGCCATACTGCCATCAGTAAAAGTGTGAAATCAATCATCAGAAACAGACACAGTTTCTGTAAAAAAAATGCCAGACTGAGCCAGTGAGTACTGATACCAAATGTTCTTAACAGAGTAAAAAAGGCAGATCGATTCTGCTTTTTGAAAAGATCCATACTCAAAATGGGGGCCAGAAACATGGAAATCAGGGCAGTCCACCAGAAGACACTACTCATCTGGCTTTGTTGCGTCTGCTCAAGCACCAGTCCAAAAATAAAAGCCAAAATTCCCCACAACACAGACAGAGCGGCCCAGGAAGCAGGTTTTGCCAATTGCTCCTTGATCAAAAAGCCAGTTAGAATAACAAACTCTCTCATGCGCTCTCTTTGCCTAGCGAGGTAAAAAACCAGTCTTCCAGGCTGTTGATGTGCCCTAGTTCCCACAATCGGGGGATAAGACCGTTTTGATTTAACAGACTCAGAATTTCTGATGCTGACTCGGGTTTGGGCAAAATCACCTGTATCCAGTCCCTGTGCCTGATGTACTGGATGGTCTTCTTATCAAGAAAATCAGTGAGGATAAGATCCGAAGATTCCAAAGCAATTTTTAAGTGATTTTTTTCTATGGTCCTTTGCCAGTCCTCTTTTTGGATGACCTGGCTTAAACGGCCCTGGTTTAAAATAGCGACTCGGTCCGCAATTTTTTCACAGTCTCTGATGCGATGGGTACTAATCAGTATAATGCGTTTTGATTTTTCCAGTAACAGGATTTCTTCCAGCTCCTGAAACTGTTTGGGATCCAGTCCATTACCAGGCTCATCTAAAAGGAGCACTTCAGGGTCTCCAATCAGTGCCTGAGCCAGTTGAACCCTTTGTTTGAAACCAAGGGACAGGGTATCGATTCTGCGCTTCAGTACAGAAGCCAGATTAAGCCTGTTAACAATGGCTTCAATTTCAGAATCGATTGTGGGGCAGCGTTTCAGACGGGCCACCAGGATTAAAAATTCTTTTACGGTGGTATGACCACCAGGCCAGGTTTCTTCATCAGAAACATACCCCAGCTTCCAGAACACCCCAGTTTTAGTATTCAGTTCCTGCCCATTAAAGCTGATTTGTCCAGAATCGGGATAGATAAGACCGGCTACAATTTTTTGCAGGGTAGTTTTGCCAGCTCCATTTGGGCCTAAAAGCAGGGTAATGGAATTGTGGGGCAGAGTCAGACTCACATCCTGCAAGGCATCTACCGTCGCAAAATTTTTGGATATATTTTCCAGTACCAGTGCCATCAGAACACTTATTGTAACACAGGTAAATGGGAGCGCAGTTTTTCAATACACCCTACAAATGCCACTCTGAGATTGGGGCTTAATAAACGAATTTCAACCAGTTCCAGTGCCATGTCAATTTCGCGATCATCGCCACGACGCAAGGTCAAAAGGGTTTGCCGGGTAAACTCTGGTCCCGGCCCAAACAGACCTACCAGAAAAAAGATCGATTCTATAAAATGTATTTCTGAGTCTTTTTCAATCTGATTCAGATATACAATCAGGTAATCCAGAATAAAGGATTTATCTTCTACCAGACTTAGCCGTATCAGAATTTCCCGGACCCTGCGCCTGAGGCTTTCAGAATGCAGGTAGGTCTCAAGAAGTGGCCCTGGATTAAATCGGTCCGATACCAGACAGCTTTCCATAAGCACTAAAACATCTGTCTGATTTCTGTTCTCGCTTAAGGCTTCGAGAATCTTGACACCTAGCTCATGATCCGAGGTTTTGAAGAGACATTGGGTGGCCAGTTTCAGGACACCGGTTTTTCTGAGGGTACGGATGCAGGATATGGCTTTTTCTTTCTGCTGGTTTGGGTAATGAATCAGAGCCTTCTCTACCTCAAGATATATCTGTTCACGAAGCTCTGTCAGGGCCCTTTCAATCAGATTGCGAATTTCTGTGTTTTCTGTTCTGTCGCGAATTTCCAAAAGTTTGGGAATATGTTCGGCAGAGGGAATTTTGAATGCCGCAGTGATCGCAGATTTTCTGACATCAATATCAGGATCTGTCATGTGCTTTTGAATTGTTCTTGCAAAACATTCCAGTCCCAACTCACCTAAAACTGCCAGTGCCGAAGAACGCATTTTTGCCTGTGAAGACTTTAACATACCTATCAGTTCCTGCATGGCTACCAGAATCTGTTTGTCTTCACTTGCCATTTTTAAAACAAACAATATGGAGTTGGCCTTGATGCGATTGTGAGATGAGCCAAGGCTAGGGATCACAAAATGCAGATATTTGGGATTTTTTGTCATGGCCAGAGCTTCAATCAGGTTGGCTTTGATTCTGGGCTCCGTAGTTTCCCTAAGCCTCTCTAAAATCAGATCCAGCCAGGGTTCATCAACTTTGGTTCGACCAATCAGCTTGATCAAAATACCCAGGGTCTGTGGATTTTCCACCTTTTGCAAAAGGGCTGACAATGTGGTTTTAGCCACTCCAGCTTCCAGAAGCTCAAAATTGGTAAAAGCACGGGACCGCACCTCAGGATCATCCGATGCCAGTTCACTTATCAGGGTTTGAGTATCAATTGGCGAAACACTGGGTTCAGTGTCAAAAAGATTGTTATAAATAGATTCTGCATAAGTCTCATTGACACGGGAGAGAAGCCAGAGCCAGATTGTAGCACAGGCAAAAATCACCAAAATGAAAATTGAAGAATCCGCGCCATTCTGTTTTAGGGCAAGGATCAGGGCAGCCGTAATCAAAACAGCACAACAGAACAAAATTCCTTCAGTAAGGAATCTGGCCCGGGATTTGATACTTTCATCCATAGCACCCATCAGGACATTCAGAGCAGGCTGAGCAAAGGTGTTTAGAAGGAACAGAAACATAAACTGAAAAATAACCATGCGGTAGAGAGACTCTGAAAACAGGGCAAATGTAGCCAGAATCAGACTCCCCGTAGGAAGAACTGCCAGGATTGTTTGTAATCTGAAAGAGCGAAAGAACCAGGTAGAAACCGTTAGCTGCCACAAAAAGACCACACACCTCAGGCCTGAATTGAACCAGCCCACAAAGGAAGCAATTTCTTTTTTATTGCTGAAAATCTGTTCCAGGGACTGAGTGTATTGAAAGTCTATAAAAAATCGAATCAGGGCTCCCAGAAATATAAACAATGCAGCCAGCCTCAGAAGTTCATGACGGTAGAGTGTATTGACCATAACGGGAGGCCGTTTGCGTCTTGAGGGGGTTTTGCCAGTGTAGGCAGAACGAACATAAAGAAGGCCGAGTACCATACACAGAGCACTTAAGGAACTGACTAAAAAACATTGAGGGATACTAAAGGCCAGAAGAAATGGCTGAATCAAAACACCAGATAAAATGGCGGCAATGGAACCGGCACCGGATAACAGCCCTAGATATCGTTTTAACTCGCGAATGGTCAAAATTTCGTTGACCATATTCCAGTACAGAATAAATCCGTAGGTGTTAAACAGCCCTGACAGGATGTAAATACTGTAAATCATGCCCGTGGATTCGATTACCTGCTGTCGGGATACAATGATAAACCCCAGACAGGCAGTAGCTGACAATAATGTCAGCCAGCGAATCCCGCTGGGATTTTTCCAGAAGAAAATAAATCCGGCCCATACGGCAATCAGATTTAATCCCACATAATAATAGGGAATGTGATCCGCTCCCAAAATATTCAGAAATACGGTAAAGGCCAGTATCAGAGAAAAATTGGTAGTTAAACCCAGACAGAAGGCCAGAAAGGCCAAAATGGAAATCTTAGACATCCCAGTTTTCCATCCAGATCTTTTCAATCACCCGCTTTTTCTGCAACTTTTCGATCATTTCGTTGTAAGCAGTAATTGCTTCCCCCATTTCACCGCTCGCGCTTTCCTCAATATTATGGGTATAAACACCTTCCCCAACGCTTTTTAACCCTTTTACCAAGGCACTGATGGGAGAAATAAAGGTTCTGGCAATCCAGCTTGAGAGAAAAAGGGAAATGATCAGGGCTATCAGGGTGTATACAGCCAAAGACTGGCCCAATTCTTCGATTGTTGTTTTTAACACATCATCAGGAATGGCGGTCAGGAGGGTCAGCCCACCTACTCCGACCGATTTTGTGTGAAAGAGATAACTTTTCTGAGTGCTTGTCAGAGGAAGAGAAGTTCCATTGCGATCCTTCCAAAGATTAGGATCAAGACTTGTAAGTTCCTGATCAATAACCCCACCCCTTGAAAGAATTTTACCCGAAGGCTCCAAAAGGAGTACAAACCCACCCTTGGCAGGAGAAAAGCTTTTCATCAGATTCTCAAGTTTTGGATCATTTAAATGAATGCCACAGCTAATAAGACCTATGGTTTTTTCCTCTTTCTTAATAGGTGCAATGTACGCCACCAAAAGATGGGTATCCGTGACCCTGAACACTCCGGTGAAACGGGGTTTACCATCTGCCAGTACCTGACGGGCATATCCTGGAAAGTCGGTTTTGACCTGATTGAAGTTTTCCTGGAGGTAAGGGGTGATATCCCTACGGTCGAGGTAGGCTGCAGTTTTTACTGAGCCTTCAAGGTCGTAGATAAACAGGTTATAAAACAAGTCGGCAAATTGTACAAAGTGTTCTGTAGTCTCTTGAATTCTGGGAAAGTTGAGGTTTGAAAACTCAGGTCTTTGTGTCAGGGTATCTACTAGGTTGGTAGCACTCTGGATTCTTGACTCGAGATTGTCTCTAAGTATCTGGGATGTGTTGGCCAAGCCACGAATTACCTCTTCTTTTAAGGCATCCCGACTTTTCTGGTATAAAATAAGTCCCACAAATCCGGCTGACATCAAGGCGATGGTCAAAAATGCCAAATTCATTCTTAAGCTGATACTGTCCCAATTGCGCATGGGAGTGATTATATCACTTACAATCAAAGACTTATGCCTGTTAAACTAGAAAACCATGTAAATTCTATGGCAGCAAAAGGACCAGGGGATGTTATGCAATCTGAATCTATAAAAACCAGGGTGAGCGAAGCGGTTCGTTCTATTCAGCAGAGGGTCTCGAATCAGCCAGTGGCTGGAATCATACTCGGCTCAGGGCTGGCCCATCTGGCAGGCAAGATAGAAAATCCCGTAGTAGTATCTTATGACGATATTCCTCATTTCCCGCAAAGCACTGTGGAAACACATCATGGACGACTTATATTCGGCATGCTTGGTGGGGTGTTTGTGGTGGCCATGCAGGGAAGATTTCATGCTTATGAAGGATATAGCGGAGATAAAATCACCTTTGGGGTTCGAGTGATGAAGGAGCTTGGTATAAAGAGCCTGATTGTCTCTAATGCCTGTGGCGGCTTAAATCCTGGCTTTGTGGCTGGGGAGCTGGTCTGTATCACCGATCATATCAATCTGTTAGGAATGAACCCTCTGAGAGGACACAATGAGGAATCCTGGGGTCCCCGATTTGTAGACATGAAAGAATGTTATGATCCGGCCCTCAGAAGTATGGCCCATAAAACAGCCCTTGAGCTTGGAATCAGGCTTGCGTCCGGTGTCTATGTGGCTGTTGCCGGACCAAATCTGGAAACCAGGGCAGAATACCGTATGTTAAGCCGTATGGGTGCGGATATGGTCGGTATGTCCACGGTTCCCGAAGTGATTGTGGCCAGACATATGGATTTGCCGGTGTTGGCGTTTTCTGTGGTAACAGATATGTGTCTTCCCGACAATCTGCATGTGGCCACCTTTGATGATATCATTGCTGTTGCCAACGCAACCGAGCCACACTTGACCAGGCTGATTACCAGCCTTCTTCCCAGGATTGCCAGTTTATGATTGAGCCTATCCGTGTCAAAGCAGATTCTATCGAACTTTTAAATCAGCTTCTTTTGCCAACAACTGAAGAATGGGTATTGATTCAGACGGCAGAAGATACGGCAGAAGCAATTAGAAACATGGTGGTTCGAGGTGCCCCGGCAATTGGAGTAACCGCAGCTTACGGTTTTGCTATGGGATTTCGTAATACAGTAGCAGATAGTGAATCAGTTTTAAGGGTTAAAAAACTTCTTTTATCCACTCGTCCTACCGCGGTGAATCTGCACTGGGCTGTAGAGCATATGGTCCAGTTTCAAAAAGGGTTAATCGGGCAGGATGCTTCTTTGGCATTTATACGACTTTTTTCTGAGGCCAAGCGGGTTCATGATGAAGATCGGCAGATGAATCAAACAATCGGCAGGTATGGCCTTGATTTGTTTACAGATAAATGCTCCTATGATGTTTTAACACATTGTAATGCTGGAAGTTTGGCTACAGGTGGTTATGGCACGGCATTGGGAATGATTTATTCATTGCATGAGGCTGGAAAACTCGGCATGGTGTTTGTGGATGAGACCAGACCCTACCTTCAGGGTGCCCGTCTTACGGCTTATGAACTTGAGAAGGCTGGCATCAATTACAGGGTGATTTGTGACAATATGGCCGCCTCATTGATGAGGCAGGGAAAAATTGACGCTGTAATTACCGGTGCAGACCGAATTGCCAAAAATGGTGATACAGCCAACAAAATTGGCACCTATAATCTGGCTGTTCTCTGTAGCTTCCATAATGTGCCTCTCTATATTGCGGCCCCATATACCACTCTTGATCGCAATATTGCGGATGGTTCTGAGATTGTAATTGAGGACAGACCGGCCCATGAGCTGGCATGGATCGGCGACAGACAAATTGTTCCAGATCCCGAAAAAGTAATAAATCCATCCTTTGATGTGACTCCTGCGAACCTTATCAAGGCAATTGTTACAAATGAAGGTGTCTTTTTTCATCCCTATCGGTTTTAAGGGAGAAAGCGGGAAAGTACCCTGTATATGCAAACCTGGTATCAAATTCACATCAGTGCCATTTTTTTTATTGTTGCAATGCTGGCATGGGAGCAATTTAAATTGATTTTGCCAAGAGGCAACACACACTCTAATGGACAGACTCTTTCAGCTACTGCCCTTTGTTATGGGTATTCCCCTCAGGTTCATGTGGTCTCAGGGGTGTTTCTGTTTCTATTGGGATTTAGCTCCATGTACTGGTTTTTGTTTGGCATGCAGGCTGGAGTTGGAATTATTCTTGCTGGCCTGGTTGTATCAGGATTTAGCCTTTGGGCTATCCCGGTTCTTTTGGGCATGCAGGCCCGCATCTATTTTATGAAAGATGGATTATTTATTCAGTATTTTGATAGAAGGAGTCAATGGATTGGCTGGAGTGAGCTTTCAGACATTGTGTGCAAGAACACAGTTCTGGGACGCCTGTGGTATTGCCAGCGTATTCAGGGTAGTAGAAGTTTTTTATGTCACAATATCCTTCTGGAATCAGAAGAACTTGTGAGATTTGTCAAGGATCGTATCAAAGAGTTTGATCAAAAGATCCAAAAACCTAGTGACTAGAGAGCAATAGATCGATATAATGCGAGCTTGTTTGGTAATTAATTATATTTTGACCATAGTAGTAGCTTTCAAACACAATAGGACATCGCAGTTGCGAGTTATCGTTTCAGGAGGAAATGCATGAAACAGAATCAAAGTGTAAATCGGCTCAGAAAGAGCCTGTTGGCGGGGATCGCTTCCGTATCCCTCGTTGCCGTGGGTTGCGGTGGCGGTGGAAATGGAACGGTTACTCCTCAAACGATTTCAGGCACAAGTGCTGGAATCAGTAGTCTTCTATTATCTAAAGGCAATGCGGATCTGGTTGTTTATGCCCAGGATGGAACCGTGTTGACTACGGGAACCTTATCCAATGGTGGCATCACCATTACAAGTAACACTCTGCTGGATCAGAATGCTTATTATGCAGTAACCGCGAGTGCCAAAAGTAATCCTAAGGCCAATGTCCCCGTTTTGGCCAAGGGTTCCGAGTTGTTAAATGCTGGTGGGCATATGCGGTTTGCTCAATATGGCCTGGCGAGGACATTTCTGGCAGAGAAGGAGTTAAGTCGCGTTGCTGGGACTGATGTTGTATTAGGTCAGGCAGGAACTAATTTTTCAACCAGTGCTGAGCTTACAGCATACATTGAGGCTTTAGATTCCGGCCTTAGTGCCAGTGGTTCGAGTTTAAGTACTGTGGCATTTGAAATTAACAGTTTGGCATCACAGTATTTTGTGACTGATGATGCAAGACAGGTCAATTTTGCAACTCTTTACAGGGATTATTTAAATAACCCAGGAGCTAGCTTTAGTTTTGCTAAAGTGCAGGCAAAGAGCAGTACAGGCGATTTTTCAGGTTTTGCATCCGTTGGCACTGTGGGGTCTCCTAGATACTTTACAGGAGTTTTGGCCACACAAACTGCGATTGATAATCTGCGCAGAGCCTTTGCAGTTTCATCAAGTGTAAGAAGTCTGAGTCGTGTAGGGGTTCGTGCAAGCGGGAGCCAACAGAATACTTTAAAGGCTTTGCTTTCAAGGATTGCGGTTGCAACTCCGATCATTGCAGATACGGACATACCATCTGCGAATCTGGTGTCTGAGGTTGCGGAAATGGCTCAGGCCACAGGTAACAGTGCAGCCAATTCAATGTTGACCGCAGTATTGGCAGGTGTTACCAGTAACGGAGCTCCGACTCAGAGCACCGTGTTAGAAGCGGTAAGTCAGAATATTGTGAATGTAGCCACTCAGGTTGCATCCAATCCGGACTTTGCATCAAAAGCTGTAGACGGTTTGGGTAGACTGATTGGTGGGGTATTGAGCTCTGATGCAAATCGAGCCACAGCATCCACATTTACTTCTGCTGTCCAGGTAGCATCAAATCTTGGAGGCTCCTTGGCGCAACGGGTTGCAGGTGGATTGCTTGAAGCTGCTTCAAGACAAAACTCGACAGCCGCTGCGATTCCTGCCGTTGTTCTAAATCAGGTAAGAACTGTAGGTAACATTGCATTAGATGGTGCCGGATTAGGAAACTACATCGTAGATGCCTTAACCGCAGTGTCAAGAGTAACTGGTCAATTGCAGGTGCCTGTAGCACAGATTTTAGGACAAGCCATCAAATCTATGGAAACAGCCTTGACAGGTGCAGCAATTCTGGCAGAGAAGGATGCAATTGTGGCAAAGGCACAGGGTACAGATTTGGGCCTAAGTGCTGCTGAACTTGAAACAGTTTTAAAAGTGGATAACCGGACAATTCCGTTTGTGGTTAAACTTGCAGGTGAGGCCAGCAGGACCATCAGGCTTATTCCTGGAACAAGCACTACCTTAGTGTTTGACAACGGAAGTCTTGATGTAGGCCAAAGCCCAAGGCCAACTTATACCTGGGCTCATTCAGTATCCGGGGTGACTGTTGAAACGGCTACCACAAGCCCCTCACAGCTAACACTTACAGTGCAATTGCCTGCAAATCAAACCTCAGGCAGTGTCAATGTCACCTTAACAGGTAAGGTTGGCACAGGTAATCCACAGACTGCAACTGCAGGCGTAACTGTTTCCAGTAACCCTGTGTTTGTGACAGTTCAACCAAGTGCCACCGAAGTCTTCACAGGTGCCAATTTTACTGCTTCGGTGTATGTAAAGGTTCCAGCTGCAGCACAGGCCGTTTCAGTAGTAGTTACTTCTGCAGTTGGTGGTTCGGGCTATACGACTGAGTTGACCCAGGCTCAGGCTATCAATGGTTTGGGATTCCTGGCCAATCTGGTTGCACCTTCAGCCGCAAATAACAGTGTTGAATATACGGTTCAGGTTGCTGGTGTTACTCAAACACCTAAATTTAATATCAAGGTAAATCAACCAGCCCTGGTTCCTACAATCTCTAATGTTTCAAATACAAGTTTTTCCAGTGGCACAACTGCAGCAGTTGTATTTACTGGTGTAGCTGTGGATCAGTTTGCTACACCAGCGACTATGAATGTGACATGGACTGTGTTTTCTGGGGCTGACTGCAGTGGCAACCCAACAGGTGAAGTTACAGCGACTGTAAACGCAGCCAGTTTTCACAACCTGACAGCTACTACAAATGTTGTAGCAGGCTTTCATTGTGTAAGACTCGATGTAAGAACAGTAAATGCCACAGCACATGCCACCAAGACTTTTACTGTAGTTGATACTACTGCACCTCAGATTGGCGGAGTTCAAATTAATGGACAGTCTTTTGCTTCTTCAAGCTCAAGTCTGTTTACAACTGTGAATCCTGCTAGTCCTTTGCTGTACCCAATTGGGGTAAATTATACTTCTGCCACTACAGCAACAGCAGTAACTGCCACAGTTAATGGTGGTGCCGTGCAAACTCTTGGTACTATTACAGCTAATTCTGCATCTGGAAGCATTACCCTGGTTTCGGGTCAGAATCAGGTTGCTGTATATGTAACTGCTAATAGTAAAACTACAGTGTATGTATTTACGGTGCAGGTACAACAAAGTCATGAGCTGGATGCCACAAGCTTTACATTGGATGGAACGACCGTTACCCATTCAGTGTCTGGCACAACAGCTACCCTGACTACTGGCACAGCTGTAATGTACAACAACAATTTGCACTTTAAAGTTAACACTGGTGCTTATGTTGCTGGTACATCTCCAAGTGTAATGTTGAAGAAACTGACAGTAAAAGTAGAGGATATTGGTTCCTCAACTAAGAGGACTGCAATCGCAACGCTAAATAATGTCGTGATTTCTCGCAGCAGTTCAAACACTAGCTGGCAGGTTACTGCTACGGGCGATCTTTCCGCCTCAGTTACTCGGCAGAATGGTGACTTTGCAATGGGTACAAAGTCAAACTCTGAATTTCGGGATACTGCATTTAGTGGTACTAATGCCTGGTTTACAGGTGATGCAACTTCAGTTCAAATCAATCTGACAAAAATTAAGGATTATTTGGCTGGAACCAATGGTATTGCCGGTGGGTTGCCCACTAATCTGACTTCTCTATCAGGTGCTACTTTAAGAGTAACAGTTGAAATAGAGGCAGACAGTACCATTCATGGTTCTGTTGTTAGAGTGAACGGTAGTCCCGTTTCAACTATCACTGTAAATGGAATAACCGTACAGTAGTAGTTTAAATTACTAGCCCCCGAACCTCGGTTTGGGGGCTTTTTTTGTTTCCTGCCATGTTATACTCAAGTGCTATGAAAAAGTTCTTCAACACAGCAGGTCCAAATGTCCCTAGACTTCACTATACGGTCTGGAGGGAAGATGGAGTTAGACCCATCCTGGAGCTAATCGAACAAGAAAAGTATTTTACTCACCATGCTCCAAGACAAAGTGGAAAAACCACCCTCTTACAGGAGCTTTGCAAAAAATTAAATGCAGAAGGCAGGTATCTGGCAATCCATATTACGGTGGAAGATGCTCAATCAGCCCGCCATGATGTCATCGAGGCCAACCATTGTGTATTAAGGGCACTGAACTCAGGGCTGATATTTAATGAAATGCCTGTTTCAAGTTTGCCCAAAATCGAGCAATTTTTTGATCAAAGTAATGGGGTTCGTTCTTGCCTGGAAAGCTGGTCTAAAGCTTCTAAACTACCCATAGTTCTGATCATTGATGAAATCGATTCCATGGCCGGAGAATCCTTGATCGCCCTTTTGCGTCAACTTCGAGCTGGTTATGCCCTGCGACCAAATGCCTTTCCCCAGTCCATTGTTTTAAACGGGGTTCGAGACTTAAAGGACTATCGCATCTATTCCTCAAGGGAAGATACCTGGTTAACTGGCGGTTCCTGTTTTAACATCAAGGCCGAATCAGTTCGGTTAGGGAATTTTTTGTTGGAAGATGTAAGGGATCTGTTTTCTCAACATGAGGCCGAACATAACCAGAAACTTGCCCCGGGACTGGTGGAAAAAATCTATGAACTGACTCAGGGCCAGCCCTGGCTTTGTAATGCCTTAGGTGAGCAGATGTGCCATAAGCTCTTCCCCAAGGAGCCAGTTCTATTGGAAGCTCATCTGCATGAAGCTAAAGAGGCCCTGATTCTCTCCCGTGCCACCCATATTGATCAGCTCTATTACCGACTGGAAGACCCACGGATTCGTCAGATTGTGATTCCCATGCTAAAAGGGGAAGAATCCTTTCATTTTCGGGCTGAGGATATTGAGTACGCCAAGGATTTGGGATTATTAGATGCGAAATCCAAAACCCTACGGATTGCCAACCCACTCTACAAAGAAATCCTGCCTAGAGAAATGACCTACACCATCCAGCAGAGTTTTACAGAAGAAC
>JACFNL010000208.1 GCA_019454875.1 Candidatus Cloacimonadota bacterium
CAGCAATTTTGTATTCATTTTCTGCTACCTGAGGCTTGAGTCTGGCTAAAAAGGCTTCTAGCTCCTCATTGCTTATTTCTGTTAACAGATTGTCCCGGCACATAACCACTGCAGGAATCATAAATTCCCTAGAAATCTCAACAAATTTATTCAATAACCTCCCTGATTTGTCTGAAAGCTGGCTTCAGATACAGATTGTTGATCCTTCCTCCCCGCAATAAAACAGATAATTCTGCCTCCACCAAAGACACAATAGAGGCATCAGTCTTGCCCCCACGGGGCCAGTTACGAAACCGGCCTGAAGACAGCCGTTTCTGGCACAGCCAGAAACCCTGGGAATCATAAAACAGAATACGAATACTGTTATGGCTGCGGTTGATGAATACAAACATGCCTCCATCCAGAGGATTTTTAGAAAATCTTTCCCGCAAGGCCGTCTAAAGGCGAAGCGGTCCAGTAGTAATACTGTGGCTTAAGATACATAGACCTCAGAATCTGGTAGAACCACATAAAAGTTGGTTTTGTGATGGTAACATCGGGCAAATAACCTGTGTATCTGGTAAAGCACTGGGGCTCCCAATCGGTAGTCCAGTTATTCCTGTATGGTCGATTCTTACCCCACCAGAGGGTCCCGAGGGACACTCAATACGGTGGGGTTTGTTGTTTATGCTATAATCTGGGCATGAAAAAGTTCTTCAACACAGCAGGACCCAATGTGCCAAGACTGCACTATACAGTATGGAGAGAAGACGGGGCTAAGCCAATTCTTGAACTGATTGAACAGGAAAAATACTTCACCCATCATGCACCGAGGCAGAGTGGAAAAACTACATTGCTTCAGGAACTTTGCAAGAAGCTGAATCAGGAGGGGAAGTATTTAGGGATTCACATTACCGTGGAGGATGCTCAGGCAGCTAAGAATAATGTTTTGGCAGCAAATTGGGCCATTCTGGATGCTCTGCAATTTGCCCTTTCTTCTTCCCTAATGGATCAGAGCAAAGAAGATTTTATACCATCCCGAACATTTGCCGAGGATTTTCATGGAATTCGTAGTTGCCTCCAGGCCTGGAGCCAATCTTCAAAAAAGCCTATAGTTTTAGTGATCGATGAGATTGATTCCATGGCCGGCGAATCCTTAATCGCTCTCTTGCGCCAGCTTCGGGCTGGATACGCCCTGCGACCTAAAGCCTTTCCCCAGTCCATTATTTTAAACGGGGTTCGTGATCTGAAAGATTATCGCATCTACTCCAAAGAAGAAGACACCTGGCTCACAGGTGGTTCCTGCTTTAACATCAAGGCTGAGTCAGTAAGACTTGGAAACTTCACTCTGGAAAATGTCAGGGAACTGTTCTCTCAACATGAGGCCGAGCATAACCAAAAACTTGCCCCCGGGTTGGTGGAAACAATCTATGAACTGACTCAAGGTCAGCCCTGGCTTTGTAATGCTTTGGGCGAGCAGATGTGTCACAAGCTCTTCCCGGAAGTTTTAGTTCTTGATGAAAACCACTTACACGAAGCCAAAGAAGCCCTGATTCTTTCTCGTGCCACGCATATTGATCAACTTTATTACCGTCTGGAAGATCCCCGTATTCGTCAGATTGTTATTCCTATGCTTAAAGGAGATGAGTCCTTTCACTTCCCGGCTGAGGATATTGAGTATGCCAGGGACTTAGGGCTTTTACACCCAGACTCTAAAACCTTAAGAATTGCCAATCCTCTCTATAAAGAAATTTTGCCTAGGGAAATGACCTACACCATCCAGCAGAGTTTTACCGAAGAGCCTGAGTGGTATAAAAACCCTAACGGGACCCTAAACTACAAAAAGCTCATGGATAAATTTG
>JACFNL010000209.1 GCA_019454875.1 Candidatus Cloacimonadota bacterium
ATTCTCAAAATTAACCCCTGCTGTGGCCTCAAATCCGCGATTCAACCAGCGAAAACGAGATTATGTTTTTCCAGATTTTCATAAAATCCACCTGGAGCTTCATTCCCGTAAAGGAATGACTATTGAGCTTTTGTGGGAGGAATATGTTACAGATGCTGGGGAAGACAAATGCTACAGCTATTCGCATTTTGCTCAGCTTTACTCGGACTTCAAAAACAAAACCAGACTAGTTTTACGACAGATGCATGTGGCGGGAGATAAAGCCTTTGTGGATTTTGCTGGAGTGAGTGTGCCCTATTACGACCGGCACAGTGGTGAATTCAAAAAGGCTCAGATTTTTGTGGGTGTGTTGGGGATGTCAAATTACACCTTTGTCAAAGCCGTCCCATCCCAGAAAAAGGAAGACTTTGTTCGCTGTCTGAGGGAAATGTTAGAGTTTTTTAATGGAGCGCCCAAGGCCATTGTAATAGATAATCTGAAGGCTGGGGTCAATAAAGCCGATCGCTATGACCCGGAATTAAACCCCACCCTTGAGTTGTTTGCAAAACACTACAATACAGTAATTTGGCCGACTGCACCAAGAAGCCCCACCCATAAGGCCAAGGCTGAAACTGGAGTACAGATTGTTGAAAGATACATACTGGCCAGATTCAGGCACAAAAATTTCACAGGCATTGCAGAGATACAGCGGGAAATATCTCAGCTCCTTCCCTCCTTGAATTTACGGATGATGAAATCGTATGGAAAGAGCCGGGAAGAGCTTTATCTTGAGTATGAGAAGCAGAATTTAATGAGTCTGCCTGCCTCGGGATTTCATTACACCACAGTTCAGACCAAGCGGGTTGGTCATGACTACCATGTGCAATATAATAAGGTCTACTACAGTGTTCCCTTCCATCTTGCCGGGCAGTTTGTATCCCTAAGAAAAGGCGAAAGAAGCATAGAAATTTTTCACCACAATCAATGTGTCGCAACCCATGCTATTGGTTTGCATCCCTGGCAGCACCAAACTAAGGAGGAACACAGGCCCAAAGAACATCAATGGCTGCTGGTGTGGCCTGCAAAACGGCTCAAAAGCTGGGCTGAATCTATTGGCCCGGCCACCTTGCAAATGACTCTGAACTTACTTATGGAGGTTCAGTATGAAGAACTGGCATCACGAAAAATTCTGGCTCGCCTACAGTTTGCGAATACCTTTGGTTCTGATGCCCTGGAAGACTGTATTGCCACATTTCAGAAAAAATATCCTCAAAAAGTCCAGAAAGTGAGCCAGATGAAGCAGTGGCTGAAACGAAATTACCCTGTGTCAAGCACTCCGGGCTACTCCCACAGGGCTGAACCAGGGACTCAGTTTGAAAGGGAGGACGGGCTACTAAAAAATACCGACAATCTAAGAGGTTCGGATTACTACATGGAATATCTCAAAGACTCACCGCCCCCACTTCAAATCACGGTTTCAGATAGCTTTAAAGAGGTGCCAAATGTCTGAGTCCAGCACTATTTTTAACCAGTTGAATTCCATGAGATTGCGGGGATTTTCAGCTGGATTGAAAGAACAGTTGCAATCACAATCCCATTTTGAGGATATGAATTTTTTAGAAAGACTGGGGTTCTTACTGCAAAGCGAAGCAGATTACAGACAGTTACAAAAAACCATGTTTTTAAGGGGTAAGGCAAAACTGAAATTGGCGGCGACCATTGAGGCTTTGGATTTTACGCATGCAAATCGCCTTAACAAGGCGGAAATTCTGAGGCTAGCCAGTTGTGATTTTATACGCAAATTTCAAAATCTGTTAATCACTGGTCCCACTGGAGTAG
>JACFNL010000074.1 GCA_019454875.1 Candidatus Cloacimonadota bacterium
CACTGATCAGGAGGCTTCGCCTTGAGCAGGGGATCAGGGGATAAAATTACTTGCGGCTATATTTTGACCATGCTTTAAATGATCAAATATCAACAGCCTTTAATCGACTCAGGGCCTAATTTTAATTGATGGGTAATTGACGAAGAGTGGTGACGAGAAGTTTAAAGGTGAAAGGTAAGGCATCTAAGTATGAGCACACAACTACCAGACAAACCCCGGTGGGTATATCGTTTTGAGTATACTTGGGAGCTTTCCTGGAAGCTGATCAAGGATTATTTGAGCCACGAAGGACTGGTTCTCTATAACATCAAAAAATTTGAAGAGGTGATTCAACAGATCCATGAACATTATCTGCAAATCTTTGATGAGCTGCATGTTTCAATGCTTGAGAGAGTGGTGCAGGAAAGTGGGGCGTAAGCCTAAGGACCACGGTTTATCAGATCAGCATTTATCCATAATTAAACAGGTGATCTTTCCATATTCAGAGAGGATTAAAATAGTGGGGCTGTTTAGATCGCGTGCCACTGGAACTTACCGACACAATTCAGATATTGATACCGTGATTTACGGTGATATTACCGAGGCTGATGAGGCGCTGGTTCTTAGTAAGGCCTGGCAGTTAGCAGTAATACTGCTGCGTGTTTATCGTGGGCTGGATGCCTATATGGGTGGGCATAAAGAAAATGTAAAACTCTGGCTAGTGGCTAAAAATGATGCTTTGGGTGGTGTGCCAGTCGAGTTGATGGGCACTGTTGAGGGACTTGTTGGGGTTGTGCAGTATCTTGATGCTATGCGCGGGCCATGACCGGGATGCTGAATCTCATTGAGATCGCAAGACATACGGATTCATATTCCCAGGAGATCTACCGCGTTGTGGAAGGGCAACACTAATTTTCCACTCGCAGATTGGTCGATAGCAATACGGAGCATGATGTGCTTGAGACAATTCTTGATGCAGCCAAGCCCAAAGCTCCAATGCGGAATGCACGGGGTCGATTGCACTATTTACTTTATACCCCGTTTAGCATACACCGTGATTTGCTAAGTCATCCGACTTCTTATGCCGTCTCGCAGGTATTCGGAACTCGTATGCGTCAGGCTGATATCGAGTTGTTTACCTATTTCTCTGCCCGTGACCCAGAAGGAGTGAATGTAGGTTTATTCACCTTTCGTAACTGACAACTATAACTCCTTTGGGAGTGATAGTGCATTGGCTCACCGTAAAAGCGGTTGGGACCGTACCTTCAGCAAACATGCAAATCCAGGCCATTCTGTTTTTTGATTTCAGAAATTTTTTGAGGCAAATCCTTTCCAAGGAACACGGACGGATCCCATTGGCTGGCTGTTCTGGAATTTGAGGCCACATACTTGGTTGCGGAATTGACTTCAGGCCATACATTTACATTTTGCGGCCAGTAATTTTCCCATATTTCAAATGTCTTTCTGCCAAGAAGCAAATCAAAGGGTTTGTTCATCTGTCCCTTTAATGCCTCTGTTAGCATCGGGTCTGAGTACGGTGAAATCCATCCTCCATGGACAAAACCGCCACTTGGGTCTTCATCCTTTGCACCTGGGGCCTGTACTACACCATCCAGGGAGATATGTTCGAGGACTATAATTTTTCAAAATTTCTTTGACCAAGTCATTACCACTGGTGTTTATCCAGTAGTTATTGAACTCACCTTCATTTTTTAGAAGGTTTAGAATGGACCAGGGATTATAAAGGGTGGTTTCACCAAACATGTAATCGTTGTACCAGGACTCAATTTTTGTCTCGATTGCAGAAAGGTTATAGTCCTCAATCAACTGCTTGACCTTTGGCAACCCGAAGGCAGCCTGTAATCACAGCTCTCCATAAATAGGGGTTATCTTTAAAACCAGAGCTGAAGAAGTTTCTGAAAAATGTTATGGCCTCGTCCCAGTAGCCCTCACCCCAGGCGGATTGTAAGGGGACATCGTATTCATCAATTAAAATGAGAGGGGAGACACCAGTATTTTTCTGTCAGATAAAAGATAAATGAAAAAGCATGTTACAGGACTCATCATAGGATGCATTTTTATGATAAATGGCCTGAAGTGCTTTCTGGGAAGGCTCTTGCCCCTGCTCAAAGTAGCTATAAAAAGTTTCGACCGTTTTGGCAAACAAGCCATGGATCATACTTTGCTTCCTGATCAAAAAAGTATCTGAGGGTGGAAAGGTTTAAGGTTTTTCCAAAACGGCGGGGACGGGTGACTAAAAGAACCATACTATGGTCTTCTAAAAATTCAGAGACCAGATCGGTTTTATCCACATACAAAAGCTCAGGAGTGGAACGAATCCTTTTAAAATCACTGTAGCCGATGGGAATCTTTTTCATGAGCATAGTTTAGCACAGGAGATGCTTCTTGATGCATGCAGGTCCAGAGATCCTAAGCTTAAAATGGAAACAAATTGTTTGAGTTTTCGTAGTTGATTATGCCTTTGGTTTTTGGAGTTTGGTTGCCTATGAGGAGTAAAATGAGATTTTTGATTCCGTTTGGTTTGATTTTGAGCTGTTGTTCTGCACCAATGGCAATGGATTCTGAGAATGATTTTTGGGGTGGACTTGAGACCGCTCCACCTTCTGTTCCTGCTCCGCCTGTGGTTGACTTGCCAGATGTGGGGCCATTACCCCCACTTGAAGATCTGACTTTATCGAGTTCCCTGGACAATGTGTATTTGTGTTTACTGCGGGAATTGCAGGGAACCGTAGCCCATGGAGGAAGTTATCGGTATGCCAACACACCGAATACTCCCGCTACTTCTGTGTCTGACGATACCAAGGAATCTGTAGTGGGTTTTGATGTGACTATCGATTATGAGCTTCAGAATATTCGATTGGGTAGAGTGAGATACAACCCCCTCAATTCATGTTCTGTTGAGTTCAAAAGCCTGAGCTCTAAGGATCGCAATGCAGTCAAGCATGAACTGATAGAGTTTTTCGAGGCTCAGGAATTCAGTCAGGGTATTTTTGCAGAATTCCGCGAAATTGAGAAATCATTGAATGTTGGAGAGAGTGAACCCCGGGTTCGGGTGAATATCGCAGAGCGCAGAGTGATATTTAAACCAACCAAGGCTTACACTCCGGCAGATCAGAAGGCGGCAGTGCAAAAGGCATTGAGCTATTTCCATAAAAAAGCTGGTTCTGCTGATGTCGTTGACGCTGACTTTGAGAAGTTAAATCGCTATCTTGAATCTCCTGCTTTGCAGTTGGTTCGTGCTGGCAACTGGTTGGTAGCACTTAGAATGAAGCTTACCTACATTGGTGCGGATCAGGCTGATATGGAGTCTCCAGCAGTAAGAGTGATTACTGATTCGTTGCGAGATACTGTTGGCGGTACTGAGCAGGCTGATATGGAGTCCCCAGCAGTACGCATGGCTACCGACCGATTGATTGAAAATGCGGAACAGGCAAGAAAAAATGCTGAGGCAGCGGAGCGCAATTTTCTAAATCCATAAATTAGTTCAGATTGAATCCGGGCTCCCTGTTGTGAAACAGGGAGTTTTTTTTTGCAGGGAATTTGAGAGTTTGGTAGATCTACAGGATAGTGTAACCTGAAACGGCCTCGAAGCGATTAAGAAGATCAGGGAAGTTTGGGCTTGCAGGGAGGCACTACTGAATCATTCTGTTGAGAATGGGGTTCTTGCCATAATTGAAGAGATTCGAAATGGCAGTTATTTGGCGTTCAACAAAATTGTGGATAGAGTGGAGTTGCCATTAAAACAGGTGATTCGAAGGCATGTTCCTCAGCAGGAGGTTCACGGGGTTTTAAGCGAGAGTCTTGTTAAGATATGGCAGGCTTTGCCCGGGTATCAGGAAAAGGGACAGTTTCTGGCATTTTGCAAGAAAATTGCGCTTAGAACCTGTTATGATTTCTGGAGGGTGCATTATCGCCGTATTGAAATTCAGGAAACAGATTTGCAGGAGGCAGCCCGAACCTTTGAAAACTGGCTGGAATCCAGAGACAAAGAAAGCTGGCTTGAAGGTCAGAGACTTGCGGACTTGCGCGGGATTCTGGATATGGCTTTAAGCGATATGTGCCCCGAGGACCGAATGGTGATTCAGATGGTTTATCTGGAAGAAAGACCTGCAGCCGAGGCTGCTGAGGTTATGGGTATCAGTTGGGCAAATGTAAAAGTCAGACTGTTTCGGGCGCGAAAAAGGCTTAGAAAGAGACTGATTGAAATGGGAGTTGGATCCTTATGAATGAACGGGATTTACAGTCTTCATTAAAAAAACTGTTTAATGCATTGCCAGAGGAACCAGATGAAAACCTGGACCGGAATGTCTTGCAACGGCGGCTCCTTCCCTTGCAATGGGAGGCCAGAACATTCGGGGTTTTTGAATGGCTAGAGGCCAGATTTGTACCTTTGACAGTAGGTGTCTGTTTTCTGGTGATTTTGATGGCGGTGGCCACCATCAGGCAGCCCTCCGTATCCTATGAAGAAGTTTTTGTGGATGCCTGGGTAGTGGCGGCTCTGCCTTCAAGTATGGACAATCCGAACAAAAGAGAGAATCATGAAATTCATTAAACTGGCAGTTTTATTTCTACTTTTGTTTCTGGCAGGTTTTGTGGCCGGGTATAGGGTTTCCGAAAGTAATGCCCAGAAGCGTATCGCCGTCATGGCACCAGGAGCATTGAGGACCCACCTGGAGTCCTTGCAGAAGAATGTGGAGTCGACCTTGATGCTTAACAGTGAGCAACGCCAGAGTTTCCAGTCTATTCTCAATGAAAGCCTGGAAAAAATGGGGATATTGCGCACTAGAACCAAAGAAGAGGGTTTATCAATTTTAAGAGAAATTGATACGGAAATGGATAAAATTCTCACTTCGGATCAGAGCCAGAAGTACCATGTTATCCGGCAGACTCTGTATTTATCAGGAAACAGTTAAATGAGGTGTAACCTAAAGGCATAGGCGGGCGATTAGACAGACTGAAGGCATTTGGCATAGAAGCAGGTGCCACCAATTGAGTAATAGGAGGAAAAATAATGTTGAGTTTGTTACGCCTGATGATGATTGTATTGTGTTTGAGTCCTATGGGTGTGGGAGCTGAGGAATCTGAAGCATCAGCTTCGGCGGATGTGGCACAGGTGGAAGAGGTACAGCCTGTATCCGATTTGAACACACAGGTTGAAACTATGGTTTCCAATTTGCTCAAGGCGTATAACGATCAGGATTCCGGGGCATTTTACAAAGATTTTGCGGAATCCATGGCTTCAATATCAACACCAGAGGCATTTAAGGCATTGTATACTGATATTTACATGGAGACTTTTGGAGCCTTTGTTTCCAAAGAATTAAATCAGGAAGAAACTGTCATGGGTGGAGAAAATCCGGTTGGACTCATGGTGTACAAAGCCAATTTTGAGAAAGCTTCCGATGTAAAAATCAGTGTAAATCTTATTCTTGAGGGTAGTTCCTGGAAGTTGATGCAGGTACAATTCACTGCCGCAGCTCAGGAATAATATTTTAGTTGTTGAACATGCCCGGGATTATTTTCCGGGTTTTTTTTATCCCTGGTTTTATAGCTTAAATGGTTGACTAATTCTAAATCCTGCTTACAATTTGATCGCGGACAAAAAATGGCATGTTTAAACCTTGGTGGGACTTATGCGTCTTTTGATGACACTTGTATTGCTTCTGACTCTTTGTGGTTGCTCCAATAAAAATTGTAAGGGCAATGGTAGTGACTGCCAGGAACCATCATGCCAGACTGCTGATTGCCCAAGACTAGCAACAACTCAGGTCACTCCAGTTGCGGAAGTAGCAGCAACACCTCAGGTCGTAACTGAGGCGACCACCTCTGAGTCTGTAGTTGCCGAACCTGTGAATGAACCCGTGACAGTGGTGCCTGACACTGCTTCGGCGGTGCAGGCCCTCCCACAACCCACTTCGGAAAACCCTGTGGAAACAAGACCGGTCAATACGGTGTCTGAGCCAGTCAGTGCGGCATCAGATCCACTTATGGACATTGCTCCGGGAGAAGAAAGGTCTGAAGTCCCTGTGGTGCAGTCTCTATTTACCATTGATTTTGGTCAGATGGCGCCAATGGCTGATGCTGAGAGTTTTCTGGTCACTCAGGGTTTTCAGGTAAAACATCAGAACGGAAAGATGCTTTTATCATTACAATCTGGAAAACTGGTAGTGGAGAGTCGCTCGGGGACATTAGCTTTTTCCGGTAAAGAAACATCCCAGATTGCCAGAGCTACAAAACTGAAGGTGACATGGGGAGCGGACAGATATCCAGATAATACCAACTGGGATAGGGAATTTCTTAGAGAGGCCCTGGGAATTATGGTCATGTTTGGTACAGAAAAATTTGGGGGAGGGATATTTTTACCTAACCTTCCCTATCTGATTGGTTTTTCCCTGGCCAACAAGTGCCAGACCGGAAATCTTTATGAGGGAGCATATTACAAACAGACAGCACGATACATGCCCGTAAACTGTTCCGCCACTGAGGGCCAGGAAATGACCACGGTGCTTGATTTGAAGGATACATTTAAGAAAGCCTTTAACAAAGACATGCCAGCACCTTCGGGAGTAACAATTTCGGTAGACTCACGAGGCAGCCGTAACGGTTCCAAAGCATGGATCAAAAAAATTGAATTTTTGCCATGAAACACATTCTGATTCTGGTTTTGTTTCTGGGCAAATGCCTTGCTTATGACCCATTGATAAAGAATGACAATAGTCTTTTAGAGCCGGTGGCACTTACAGTTTTAGATAAAAAGAGGGATAGAGAAATCCCCGTGCTTCTATATCCGGTGGCAAAGCTTGCTCCTGTCATTCTTTTTAGCCATGGTCTTGGAGGCAGCCGATACAATTCGCCTTATCTGGCCAGGCATTGGCAGGCCAGGGGTTATCATTGTGTGTTTATTCAGCATCCAGGAAGTGATGAATCTGTCTGGAAGGATAAATCAAAAATTTTTCGTTTAGGGGCTTTGAAAGGTGCGGCCAGCCTTAAAAATTATCTCTTACGGGTACATGATGTGGTGGCCTTGCTAAACCAGCTTGAGATATGGAGTAAGGAGCAGGGGCATATTTTCTTCAAGAGGCTGAATTTAGGTAAAATTGGGATGACAGGCCACTCCTTTGGGGCGGTGACAACTCAGGCAGTCAGTGGTCAGTCGGCTATGGGGGGAAGGATTTCCAGTTTTGATCCCCGTATCAAGGCTGCTCTTGCCATGAGTCCGAGTATTCCTAAATATGGCAATCCTGAATCTGCATTTGGTAGCGTCTCTATTCCCTGGATGCTTATGACCGGAACCCACGATGTGGCCATAATTGGTGCTACTGATGTTAAAGACAGGCTGGCTGTTTTTGAGGCTTTGCCAGTTGGGGACAAGTACGAGCTTGTGCTTCATGATGCGGAACATTCCGCCTTTTCGGATCGGGCCTTACCTGGGGAAAACAAACCTAGAAATCCCAATCATCACCGCGTCATTCTGGCTTTGAGTACAGCTTTTTGGGATACCTACCTCAAAGGGGATTTGAATGCCAGAAAATGGCTGACAGGGAATGGTCCAGTGCAGGTTCTGGAAAAAATGGATCGCTGGCAAATAAAATGAAGGGTATTTTATGGTTTGATGACTGGCAGCCTGATGTATGCAGGTTTGCTGCTCGGAATTTCATTTGTTCTAAACTACAGTGCCTCAGACAATCTGAAATGCCGAATTGAGTTATTGTTTCCAGGGAGGCAATAGTATGCGAGTCAGGGTAATTTTGAATATTGGCCTGGGGTTTGTTCTTGGGTTGTTTCTAATCAAGCTAGCATCCAGCAACCAGAAAGGACTGGTTACACAAGAGGTTGAAGAACCAATCATTCCAGTTAGGGGTTATGCCATCAAATCCCAGGAATTTATTCCGGTAATCCGTGCACTGGCTGAAGTGCGTTCCCGGGTAAGGCCAGATATTGCCTCAGAAGTGGCCGGAAAAATCAGTTGGATTCATCCTGAATTGCGGGAGGGTCACTGTTTTATGAAGGGCTCATCCTTGATTCAGATTGAAAATGAGGACTACAAGCTGGAGTTATCCAGATTGAATCAACAGGTTTTAGTCTATCATCAGGAGCTGTTGGAGCTCAAAACATTAAAAAATGAGCTTCAGAAAAATGGTGTTCTTTTGAAAGACAATCTTATTGTCAGTCGCAGAGAACTAAAGCGGCAGGCTGATCTGGCTCGTACCAGTTCCGTACCGGAGGGAAATATCGATCCATTTCAAAGAGCAGCCAATCAGGCTGAAATTCTTGTAAATCAATGGCAGTCTGAAATGGATAGATTACCTTTAAAGATTGAGAAGCTTAAACATCAGATAAACAGCCTTAGTGCGTCGGCTGGCATTGCTGAGTTAAAAATTAAAAGAAGCGAAATTGTGATTCCTTTTGATGGTTGTGTCACTAGAAAGAATGTACATCTGGGACAATGGGTAAACACAGGTCAAATCCTGATTCAGGTAGAGGCCACAGAAGGGCGGGAACTTTTAGCCCGGTTTCCCGATGGTTTGGCTCAAAAAATTCAGGGACCCCATCCAGGCTGGAAGGTACAGGTGGCAGAAGATCACACGGAAAAGGTTTTGAGTGTAAGTCCTGTTGGGAATCCACTAAGCCGGGCCAGAGAGGCCGTGATTACCTTGAGTCATAGCGTTACCCCATCCACCATGATGGAGATTCTGATTCAGGCCCCGGCCAGAAAGGCATTTGTTTTGCCTCATGCATTATGTATGGATTCCACTGTCATGATTTTGAATCAAAATGGAGTTCTGGAATCAAGGCCGGTTGTGCTCGGTGCCATGGATGCCAACTCCAATGTAGAGATTTTGCAAGGGCTGTCTGAGGGTATCCTGGTAGTAGTTGAGTCTAAAAATTACGCCAGACCGGGTTTTAAAGCAAAACTTGTGGGTGAGTCTTTGTGATTGCCTGGTTTGCCAGACACCCTACTGCTGCCAATCTCTTGATGCTTCTGATTATGGGATTGGGACTGAAATCTTTGCCTGATTTTGTCAGAACTACTTTTCCTGATACCAGACTAGGAGAGGTTGAGGTAAGAGTTTTGTATCCAGGAGCCACACCTCTTGATGTGGAATATGCAGTTTGTCGAAAGCTTGAGGATTCAGTTGAGGGTATACCTGGCATTGATGAGGTTCGCTGTACTGCAGAACTCAATCAGGCAGTAATGAAAATTCCCTCTTTGGAAGGATCTGATTTTCAAAGGCTGATTCAGGATGTCAAGACAGCGGTAGATTCCATCAAGGACCTGCCAGCACTTTCTGAGCGAGCCGTGGTCACCCATTCCAATCGCATGGATGTAGTAATGTCACTTCTGGTTGGTGCTCCTATGTCTAAATCTGATTTGAAGGCCTATGCGGAAAACTTAAGGTCCATGTTAAAAGCCAGGCTGCCAAAGTCCAGTCTTGAGATTCAGGGATTTTCTGATCATCAGTTGCTGGTGGAATTGAACACAGTTCGTATGCAGGAGTTGATGATCGGGGCTGAAGTAGTGAGACAGGCCCTGGAACGGGAGGGGATACGGCTGCCATTAGGTACAATACAGACTCGACCGGAAGAATTTACTCTAAGGATCCAGAATGAACCAAAAAATATAAAAGAGCTATCTGAAATTGTGATATTGGCAAGGGATGGTCTGGAGGTTCGTCTTGAGGATATTGCAACTATCAGGGATCATTTTGAAGAAATGCCTGGTGAAATCATTGTCTATGATGAGCATAAAAATCAATTGCCTGGGTTTTTACTGGATTTAAAAATTTTACCGACAGAAGATGCTTTAAATCTTTCTTTTGAGATCGAAGAGTTTTTGAAGACGCTTATTTTGCCACAGGGTGCGGTATTAAAAGTCACACAAGATTCTACTAGCATGGTAAAAGATCGACTTCAGATGATTGTAGATAACGGCTTCGTTGGGGCCTTTTTGGTGATCTGTGTTCTGGTTCTGTTTTTTGGATTTCGTTTTGCTGTATGGGTGGTTCTTGGTCTGCCTGTGTCCTTTTTGGGAGCACTGTGGCTGATGCCGTATTTTGATCAGAGCATCAATATGATGACAATGGTTGGCCTTTTACTTGGTATCGGAATTTTGATGGATGATTCCACTGTGATATCGGAAAATATTGCAAGCAGAATGGCTAAGGGAGATGGTCCAGTCGAGGCAGCGATTCGCGGTACTCATGAGGTATTTGCCAGTGTTTTATCCTCTTATTTGACTACAGCATCCATGTTTGGGGGGCTTGTATTTATTGGCGGGGATATCGGCAGGGTACTGAAGGTGATGCCACTGGTTCTTTTAATGGTGATCACTGTGTCTTTGATTGAAGCATTTTTGATACTACCCCATCATGTTAAAGAATCCTTTAGCCAGAATAGAGTCAGGGGCAGGTTTCGTCTGGCATTTGATACCTGGTTTGAACAATTTCGGGATGTCAGGGTTAGGGGGTGGATTGAGTTTTCTGTCCGGCATAGGCATTTAACCCTTTCTGTCTCAATTCTGTTTTTCTTCTCATCGATTGCCCTGATGCAGGGCGGTTTTGTCCGTGGCAGTGTGTTTCCAAAGCTGGAAGGAAACGCTGTGGTTGCCAGGGTTTTGCTCCCGGCTGGTAGTGACAGGGAAGAGACTGTGAAGGTACTTGGGCATGTAGAGCAGGCATTTCGCAGTACGGTAGCCCAATACGAATCCAATCAGAATCAAAAACTGGTGGAGTCCCTGTATTACAGGGTTGGCTCTCATCCAGACTCTGGTGAGACAGGTTTTCACGCAGCCAGCCTGATGGCAGAAATTTTGAGCTCTGAAAATCGCTGGTTTGTGCTGGATGATTTTTTGCGGGATTGGAGGCGGGCAATTGGCGATGTTCCCGGAGTATTGTCCATAACTACTAAAGAACCAGTATGGGGTCCAGGAGGGAGACCATTTGAATTGAGACTAAGTCATCCAAATTCAGATGTTTTGCTTGAAGCCAGTCAGAGACTGAAATTGTGGCTGACCCAGTTTGATGGAGTAAGCGGAATAACTGATGATATGAAGTCAGGGGCATTTGAAATTGTTCTTGGTCTGAAGCCGGGGGCCTGGAACTATGGGATTAACTCAGCCTATTTAGCCTCGGAAATTCGCTCAAGACTTCAGGGTGGATTGGCAAAACGGGTTCAATATGGCAGCGAGGATCTGGAGTTGACCATACAGCTTCCCAAAACCATAAGACAAGGCTCTGAGTTTTTAGACGAAATGATGGTTTCAATTCCTGCCTATGGGTCTGTTCCCTTATCTGAAATAGCCACCTGGTCGTTTACCAGGGGATTGTCACGAATACCGCGTGTGAATTCTCAAAGGGTGATTCATGTATCCTGTGAAATTGATTCGCGAAGGACAAATACACCGACTCTGGTTTCACGATTTTTCAGCGAGGAATATCCGGGATTTCTAAAACAATGGCCTGATTTGAAAATTACTGTTGAGGGACAGCTAAAAGCCGGAAAAGAATCTCAGGAGTCGATGATATCTGCCATGTTGATGGGGATTTTTGGGATCTTTTTAATTCTGAGTTTTCAGTTTGGTTCCTTTAGAGAGCCACTTCTGGTCATGTCTGTAATCCCTTTTGCTTTATCGGGGGTGATCTATGGGCATTTTATTATGGGGCATGATTTGTCCCTGCCCAGTGTGATCGGGTTTGTGTCCTTGATTGGTGTTGTAGTAAACAATTCCATTTTGCTGGTTCATTTTATGCACGAGCATATGCAGGAATCAGGGACTCTGGCTGAGGCAGCGTTGCAATCCTGTATTCAAAGATTCAGGCCCATTGTTATTACGACCTCCACCACAGTTGCAGGCATGTTGCCCATGCTCTTTGAAAAGAGCCTTCAGGCTCAGATTCTGATTCCTCTGGCAATTTCATTGGTGTTTGGACTGGTTGCCGGAACTGTTCTGGTACTAGTGGTTCTCCCCAGTCTTTATTGCACTCTTCAGGATCTGGGGATTAAATTCCGTAGAGAATCTTGACAACATACCAACTAGTCGGTATTTTTAATTCATGCCAAAAAATAAGCAGCATGAATCAAGATTAAAACTATTGGATGCAGCGATGTTTGTGATCCGCTCCAAAGGTTATACGGCCACTACGGTTGATGACATATGCGCACAAGCCAAAGTTACCAAGGGCAGTTTTTTCCATCATTTTAAAAGCAAGGAAGAACTGGCCCTGGCCACGGCAGAACATTTTTCTTTAATGGCTGAAGGACTGTTTTCTGAGGCAGCCTATCGAAAACTTGCAGATCCTCTGGATCGCATTCTGGGCTATGTTGACTTTCGTATCATGATTCTTGATGGAGAACTTCCAGAATTCACCTGCCTTTTGGGCACTATGGTTCAGGAGGCCTACCAGACTCATCCAGCAATCCAGGATGCATGTGAGCGTTATATCAGCGAACATGCTTTGACTTTGGCAAATGATATCAATCTGGCCCGTGATAAATATCTACCCAATGCCACCTTTAGCTGTGAAAGCCTGGCTTATTACATTCAGGCCTCGATCCAGGGGGCTTTGATACTGGCAAAAGCCAAAAAAGGCCCAGGAATTGCCAGAACCTGCCTGGGCTTTTTAAGAGAACATCTGGCCCAAATGTTTTGTAAATCAGACAAAGGAAGATCATGAACTTGAATTCGGAGCAGCAATCCATACACAAAATCATTCAAAACTGGTGTCAGGCTTTAGAAGCCAAGGATATAAATTCCATCATGGCCGACTATGCTGAGGATGTATTAATCTACGATGCCATTCCCCCCTATAAAACAGAAAGTGCCAGTGCTCTAAAGCAGATCTGGGATAACTGTCTGCCATATTTCCCCAAAAAATTTCTGGTGGAAACCAGGGACTTAAAAATTAAGGCCAGCTATGATTTGGCTTTCGCTAGCTTTTTAATTCATTTAACCCCTGTAGGTGAGGATTCGCCCTGTGGACAGACCTGGCTGCGAGTGACTTCCTGTTATGAAAAACGGGATGGGGTTTGGAAGATTGTACATGATCATGTATCCATTCCCTTTGATCCCATGACCAACATGGCTTGTATGATTGAGAATCCATAATCACAGACAAGGATATCTATGAAATTGAGGAATAAAGATTGAATCAGGCCATTGATTGGCTAAAACGAACTGATTTTTTAATCATTGCCGCCGGAGCCGGAATGGGGGTAGATTCAGGTCTGCCCGATTTTCGCGGCCCGGCTGGCCTTTGGAATGCCTATCCTGGGTTGAAGGCAAAGGGGTTGCGCTTTGAGCAGATTGCCAATCCTCTACAGTTTGAGAAAAACCCCTATCTGGCCTGGGGTTTTTATGGACATCGTTTAAAACTCTACCGTGAAACGACCCCCAATCCGGCATTTGCATTTTTACTAAAAATACTACAGCGCATTGATGGATTTGTTTTTACCAGCAATGTCGATGGACAATTCCAGAAGGCCGGATTTTCACCCAACAAAATTATTGAAATTCATGGAAGCATTCATCATTTGCAGTGCCTAAGATCCTGCTCATCTGCCATCTGGTCAGCAGAGCACTTAAACCCTGTTATTGATTCACAAAGTAGCTTATGGATTGGCGAGTTACCAAAATGTCCATCCTGTTCTGGTCTTGCCCGTCCCAACATCTTACTCTTTGGAGACTGGGATTATATTGAACCCGATTTGCCCTGCGATTTAACGCAACAGCTTGCCAAGGTCAGAAGAGCAAGGTTTCCCGTGGTTGTCGAAATCGGGGCTGGAGAATCCGTCCCGACAGTCCGCCGCTTTTCTGAGAGCCTGGGTATCCCACTCATTCGCATCAATCCCAGAGACACTCACATCCCTTTTGGTCTGGATGGTGTGAGTTTAAAAATGGGGGCAGCAGAGGCCAGCATGTTTCTGATGGATGGAATTTATGCAATCTGAGGGCGAAAAATGGCTGGCCCAAAAACTTCAAGAAACCTTTGGTATTGAGTCAGATCCAGATCCCTTAGTTTTGATTCAAAATGCCGAAAACTATCTGAAAACTGAGCTTGAAAAACTGGGCTATTTTTTCCTTGGGGGCCGGACATTACCATACTGGGGCCCTTATATTTATGCAAGACAGGAAAATCTGGACTACCTTGTGGAGCTTTCCGAAGGAGTCGAGCCTGTGCGGGTCGTCTTTATGCATGATTTTCACTGTATGGGTTGGCAGAATTTTGCCACCATGGGTCATGTGGGAACTGGAGGATGGGCCAAGGAAGATGCCCTCTACTGCGTTGCCTCCAAATGGAATCGGGAACACGATGACTTTCTGATTCACTATCTGAAACACGAAGCTCAACACAAAAGAGATTTGCGCTGTTTCCCTCAGTTAAAACACGATCAGGAAACCATGGAATACAGAGCCAAACTTTCAGAGCTGATCTACTCCCAGAACATAAACACCCTAAAGCGGTTTGTAGCCGAAGCCAATCCAGACTCCAATGCCCCCCACAGTCGTGCTTCGGCCAAAATTGCCCAAAAACTATCATTGGATTGGGATATTCCAGCCATACAGAGCCGTAGTCGAGAACTTTTGTTTGAGTCGAGTGGTGCCTTATGAAAGAATTGTAAAAATCCATCTGTCACGAGCAAATTTTCCAAAAAATTTCTTGACAGGTTTTTAGCCGACATTTTCCCCAAGGTCTTGGGTATCCGAAAAACAAGGACTTTAAATACTTCCTTTTCCTTCTTAAATGCCAGATCTTGCATCCTCTGAATAAAAAATCAAAATTACCAAATTCTAAGGTTTTTACTGGGTTTAAGCACGCCGAAAAACCCCGTGGTAACATAAATGTATGCAAAACCTACATCAAAAAATCACCGAAACTGTCACAGAGTATAGAAAACAGGAAGGTCTCTTAATTGAGCTAACCCAGGAGGCCGATTTCACCAAACTTTTTCTGGAGCTTGGTTATTCATCCCTGTTTGAGTATCTAAATCAAGGTCAGGGAATCAGTGCCGCAACCGTAAGTAATTTGATTACCGTAGCTCGAAAAGCCGTCCAGATTCCAGCTATGAAAGATGCCATTGATTCTGGGGAAGTCGGACTAGCCAAACTAAGAAAAGTGTCCTCAGTCATCACTTCTGAGAATAAATCGGAGTGGATTGAAAAATCTAAAAAACTCTCCTGCCGGGAGCTGGAAAAAGAGGTTGCCAAGGTCTCGACCTATAAGCCCAGGAGAGACTTCTGGCAAAGAATTAATGCGGATTATTTTCGCTTAAGCATAGACACAACCGAGGGCTTTAAGGCTTTGGCAGAACGGGCCCAGGATGTTTATTCCAAAAAATGCCAGGCCAACAAAACTTTAACCGAAGTGTTTGAATGGGCATTAAATGAGGCTCTTAACAAATATGACCCTTTAATTAAGGCAGAAAGGGCAGAAGCTAAAAAGAAATCTGTCACGGTAAAGGCTGCCCCAATCAGTAAACCAGACCCAACAAGTCAGTCTGTCACAGACAACAAACGACAGCACATTCCTCAACATATTTTAAATCAGGTGATTTTAAGGGATAAGGGCCGTTGCAGTTTTCAAAAAAATGGCAGAAGGTGTAACCACAGAAGGTTTCTGGATATTCATCACATCAAGCCCGTGAAGGATGGGGGCCAGAATACGGTGGAGAATCTGGCAATCCTTTGTGAAACACATCATATTTATCTTCATAATCGGGAAGAAATAGAAAGGTCTTTGGCATTGATCAGGCAGTTTCGTATGGAGAATGAATGAATAGCTTGTTATATTCTGAATGGTGTTTTACTATGTGGTTAATTAACCAAATGGTAAATTAATGAAAGACCGATTGAGTGCGACATTTTCAGCCCTGTCTGATCCTACCCGTCGGGCAATTCTTGCCAGGCTGTCAGAGGGTGAGGCGAGTGTAACAGAGCTTCATGAGCCATTTTCATCAGATATGAGTCTTCCGGCAATCACTAAGCATTTGAAGGTGCTGGAAAATGCTGGATTGATTCAAAAGACAAAAGCGGCCCAGTGGAGAACCTGCTCTTTGAATCCTGAACCTTTAAAAGAGGCATCGGATTGGATCGAGCAGTACAGTCTGTTCTGGGAAGAGAGTCTGGATCGGCTGGATGAGTATTTGAAGGACATTCAGAAGAAGAACAAGAAAGGATAGCCTGTGAAACTGAAGTCAAATGAAATTGAAATCATTCGTGTTTATGATGCACCCGTAAAGCTGGTCTGGGAAGCATGGACTGATTTAAAGCATGTGGAAAAATGGTGGGGGCCAAGAGGGTTTACCCTGACTACCAAAAGTAAGGATTTTAGTCCTGGTGGCAAGTGGATCTATACCATGCACGGGCCCGATGGCACAGACTATCCTAATATTGCTACCTATCACGAGATTATTCCCTATGAAAAACTGGTCTATGATCATGGGGGTAATGAGGACAGGCCCAAGCTTTTTAGCGTGATTGTTTCGTTCAAAGAAGATCGGGGCAAAACGGTAATGTGTATGCGAACAATTCTTCCAACCGCAGAAGAAGCAAAAACAATGATGCAGTTTATCCGACAAGCCAATGGAACATCCACCTGGGATAGATTGGGTGAGTTTCTTATTGAAAAAACTCAAAACAGAGCGGTGTTTTGTATCAGCCGTTTGTTTACTGCCGATAAAAACCGGGTGGTTGAAGCATTTTCCAATACAGAAAAACGAGAATCCTGGCTCTTGCCAGAGGAGTCTGGTTTGTCCGTTCTCGATTGTGATTTTCAAAAAAGTGACAGGGCTTTGTGGACGGTAAAATTAAAGGGCATGAAGTTCAAGGCAAGGGCATCAATTCACTTTGTTGCAATGGATTCTATGGAAACCAGAATTG
>JACFNL010000075.1 GCA_019454875.1 Candidatus Cloacimonadota bacterium
CTTCGTCATAATGTTCTTTCCAATGCCACACATCCAAACGGTCCATTTCATTTAAAAACTGCTTCCAGCCCGCCTCTGAGACAGAAACTGCTTCCAGAGGAGCATTGCCTTCCACTGAGTCTGAATGTTTGTCCCAGGTCAGGATCTCATTGTGCGAATATGGGACATTAAGGTATTGTAAACCGGAGGGATCCAAACGAATTCCCCAGGCGGATCCACCGGCACTACCGACAGTAATTTCAAGAACATCTGGCATGATTTGTTTCATAGTCATATCATTCATTGTAAGGATCAAGTGACAAATCGGCAAGGAAAGGGAAAAACTCTTGAAGGATTCCAAAGGATTTATGTTTACTCAGGGTATGCTCAATGTTTGTCTGGCTGTCATCCGGGGCCAGAACGGCCTGTATCTGGCTGCCCGACATGCCCGTGGAAGCAGGCACGAAGGATTCTGGGAATTTCCTGGAGGAAAATTGCAGCCAGGAGAAAGCCCAGAGGAATGTATTATAAGAGAAATTCATGAGGAACTTGCCGTAGAAATCAGAATTCTTAAGAAACTTGGGGTTTTTGAGTACCCTGACAATACCCCATCTTTACGAATCCATGGCTTTTTATGCGAACTGGTGGATGGAGAGCCTAAGGCTCTGGAACATGACCTTTTGTTATGGCTGCCAGCAAGCAATCTTCTGGAGTTAAACTGGCTGGAAGTTGACAAAGATATCTTACAAATCATTCAAACCCTATGAGTTATTATGCGAACCTTTACTAAGCAGACCCGCTTTGAACACTCATTAGAAACCCTGTTTCAATGGCACGAAAAACCCGAAACCTTCTCCCTGCTGAGTCCACCCTGGACCCCGATACGCATTCGCAATACTCACGGTCCCGGTGGCATCATACCTGGAACAATTTATGATTTGCAGATTGGCCTTTTAAAAATTCCCTGGAAAGCCAAACACACGGAATACCAGAAAAACACTCTGTTCACTGATGAACAGATTCAGGGACCATTTCAGACTTTTATCCATAAACATGAATTTGAATCCTGCGAAACTTCAAGCGCAATATTACGAGATTCGATCAGCTACCAGACCCCTGCCAACCTCCCGATACCCCTTATTGAACCAGAGTTAAACCGAGTATTTACCTACCGGCACAAAAAGACCCAGATCTGCCTGGACAGGCTGGATTCCTTCAAGGGACCAACTGGAAAAATTCTAGTCACCGGTGGCACTGGCCTGATTGGAACACAGTTGCGACTGGCTCTATCCCAATTGGGACACGAGGTATACATCCTGACTCGAAATCCAACTCAGGACCGGGAAATTCACTGGAATTGGGAAAAAAAAGAAATCGGGACACTTCCTCAACCACTAAAATGTGTAATTCATCTTGCAGGTGAAAATATCGCTTCCGACATCTGGGATGAAAAACTCAAAAATAAAATTTCCAGAAGCCGGGTAGAAGGAACCAGGTTTCTAGTAGAAAGCTTAAGGATGCAAAATGCCGTGCCACGGGCCTTTTTGTGTGCTTCTGCAATTGGCATCTACGGAGACAGGGGTGAAGAAGAACTTGAAGAGTCAAGCAGTCCCGGCTCATCCTTTCTTGCCAATCTCGGCGTTTCCTGGGAACAGGAGACCAAAAAACTTCTGGATCTGGAAACCAGGATATGTAACCTGAGATTCGGTATAGTTCTTGATCCACGAGGTGGAGCGCTCAAAAAAATGTTCTGGCCATTTGTGATGGGGGCTGGGGGCCGCCTAGGACATGGCAGACAGTATATGAGTTTTATCGGGCTTGAGGATGTTGTGAATTCCATTCTTTTTCTTTTGACTCAACCCGGGGCAAAAGGTGCTTTTAATCTTGTGTCACCAACTCCACTAAGTAATGCCGACTTCAGCCGGATCCTGGCAAAAGTGTTAAATCGTCCCGCCTTCTTTCACTTGCCTGAAAAACTTTTGACACTCTTACCAAATAAAATGGCTGAGGAGCTGTTTTTAGCCTCACAAAGGGTCCTTCCAGGCCGACTGATTAACGCTGGATACCAGTTCATTCATAAAGACCTGGAATCCATTCTGCGTTACTGCCTTGGCCGGGAGCTATGATTCAAAAAGCCCTGGTCTGGTTTCGCAGGGATTTGAGGCTTAAGGACAATGAGGCCCTCTCTGCCTGTCTTGAAGATGGAATACAACCGGTTCCCATCTGGCTTGGTACAGAAGATGGATCACGGGTTGGTTCGGCCTTAAAGGTTGGGCTTCATTACAGTTTGACCGACTTAAAAAGACAACTGGAAGCCTTTGGTCTCACTCTGATTTTAAGACAGGGAGACTGCCTTTTAAATATCCTGTCTCTTTTGGAAGAATGCCAGGCCAGAAAAATTTACTGGAACCGCAGATACGCTCCTGAAGAAATTAAGCACGATACACTCATTATGCATGCCTTAAAATCGAAAGGGTATGAGGTAAAATCCTGTGCGTCCCAGTTATTGATTGAGCCCATGTATCTTAAAAATCAGAGTGCTCAACCCTACCGTGTGTTCACTCCATTTTTTAAGGCACTATCTGAGAAGAATATTCCCAAACCCAAGCCAAATCCATTAACAGGCCGAGTTTTTAAATCCCTAAAACTACCATCCTTGCCCCTAAGCGAATTTAAGCTCCTGCCTTCCATTCCGTGGTACCGGGACTTTTTCACCATCACAGATTTCTCAAGGGCCGATGCACTCCATAAACTGCAAATCCTGAAGGAGCACAAAATCTTGGATTATGGGACCCACAGGGATATTCCATCCATTGATGGCACATCCCTTTTGTCCTGGGCTCTAAGACTTGGAGTGATTGGAGCAAAAGAGGTTTGGCATAGCCTGGTTTTTGAGCCTCAGAATCTGGTATTTCTTAAACAATTGGCCTGGAGAGAATTTAGTGCACATCTTTTGTTTCACTTTCCAGAATCCTTACATGAGCCCTTAAATCCCCGCTTTAAAATCTGGCCCTATAACCATGACAATTTGTTACTTAAAGCCTGGCAAAGAGGAAAAACCGGAGTTCCCATCGTGGATGCCGGAATGAAACAACTCTGGCAAACGGGCTATATGCACAATCGGGTCCGCATGATTTGTGCTTCCTATCTGACTAAAAATCTGAATCTTCACTGGGCTGTGGGAGAACGCTGGTTTTACGATACATTGATTGATGCTGACGAAGCCAATAACATCATGGGCTGGCAATGGGTGTCTGGCTGTGGGGCCGATGCAGCACCCTATTTTCGTATCTTTAATCCTGTACTACAATCCGCAAAATTTGATCCTGAGGGCGCATACATTTTAAAATGGCTGCCAGAACTTAAGGGTTTAAGGGGTAAATTTCTGCACCAGCCCTGGCTACAGGATAATATCAAGTATCATAAACCCCTGGTTTGCCTGGAGGATTCGAGAAAACAGGCACTAAAAATTTATAAGAATCTACAGGAGAATGTATGGCACTTACCCAGTCAAAATTTGAGCTGACGCATGGCACTGTGGCACCGGGGTTTTCACTCCCTGATGCCTATGGGAACCTGCACAATCTAAAAGACAGCCTGGGAAAAATTACTATCATTGTATTCTGGTGCAATCATTGTCCCTATGTAAAACACTTAAAGACTCATTTTTTTGAAACTGCCAGGACAAAACTTTCTGACTGCTATATTTATCTCATCAATTCAAATGATTTTATCAAGTATCCAGAAGACAATCCTGAAGCCATGAGGGCTGATCAAGAGCAATTCGGTTATAATATCCCCTATCTTGTGGATGAAACTCAGGTAGTCGCAAAAGCCTATCACGCTGCATGTACCCCAGATTTTTTTATCCTGGATCAATTCCACAAAGTCTCTTATATGGGAAGATACGACGGCTCTACACCTGGAAACAATCAGGCGGTTACAGGTCAGGACCTTCTGAGTGCCATAGAGCAAATCAGACTTGGAGTGATACCCAAAAACCAGAAACCAGCCATGGGCTGTAACATAAAATTACAAACCCAGTGAGCCAGCACCCTTCAAAAAGACATCCTTGCCAATACGGTCAGCAAAACCTGGGAAATCAATGTATGGGTTTCGGTTTCCCTGATACTCTTGAATTCTGTCGTTTCTTTCTTTTTCTGCACCATCAACCCTGTCCTGTTGATTCCACTCCAAAAACACAGGGATTCTGTCCAGAAAAAACCGTTTTTTGTCGGTCTTAAGGAAAATGTCCCGATCCAGATACCTGGTATAAAAATACAACATGGCTCTGGCCACATTACCCTTGTCCTGATGGGATGGTTCAAACTCTCCATCAGCTAAACGACTGCCTGCCCGGGTGGAATATTCTGGAGTGCTCTTAACCACACCAAAAGGTAAATCACTACGCATACGGTTAGGTACACTCAATGCAGGATAAAGATGATGAAGATCACTGACCATAGGTACTAGTTTGGCAAATTTTGATTGGGGCCAGATATGTTCGCAGTTTACAAAGTCATCACTGTTACCGTCTCCATCCTGATCTCCGACTTCCACATAACGATACCCGTCTTTGGCAATGCTCAGACCAGAATATACTGTTTTGACCTTACCATTAAAGTTATCAATCACATCATAAAGATGCGATTTAGCCTCGTGGTATTCCTTATCCTTATAACCTTGTCCACTCATTTTGTGCAGGGCAAGAAGCAGTTCCTCTCCCTTTAACCCTTCCAGATGACTGTACAGTACAGGCAAAGAAATCTCTTCTTCTGAATACAGCTCCAAAAAGCGTTCCTGCCTTGAGTCCTGAGCAAAAGTCACACTAACAGCAAGAACCGACGAGTAGAAAAAATACTTCAGCATAGATACTCCCATACAGGCTAAGTACGGAAGAACATCAGGAAAGGTTGCCCTGAGTCAGAAATCTTTTCAAAAGTATCATTTTGGCTGCCTTGCGCACGACAAATCGGGGCAACAGGCGATTTAACTGAACAGTTATAAAATTGTGCCACCCAGGCACAATCACAGCCTGATTGGCCCAAAGACCATTTAATCCAGATCGAACAACGGGCAATGACTCCATGGTTCCTGGAGCCTGAGGCACATGTTCTGCCCCAGCTACAGAGAAAAATTCCGTGCGGGTAGTGCCTGGACACAAACAGGACACATGAACCCCATGCTCCAAAACTTCCTCGTGCAAGGCTTCTGAAAAACTGAGCACAAAAGCCTTGGTTGCAAAATAAACAGCCATGCCTGGTCCCGGTTGAAAGGCGGCCACCGAAGCTATATTCAAAATATAACCCTGCCTGCGCCGAAGCATGTCAGGCAACAGCTGCCTGGTTAACCAGCACAAGGCCAAAACATTTAGGCTTATCATACCCATCTGATTTTCTGAGGAAAGTTGATCATAACTACCGCAGGCCCCATAACCAGCATTATTGATCAGAATGTCCGGACTCAGGCCTTTTTCCTTCAACACATCCAATAGTTTCTGACATCCCTCCTCAGAAGAAAGATCACAGCTAACACAATGAACAGCCACACCGTGCTTTTTTCCTAGCTCCTCCCCTAATGCCTCAAGCCTGTCAAGTCGCCTGGCCACAAGAATCAGATTATGCCCAAAGGAAGCCAGTTCTTTGGCAAAGTCTACTCCCAGACCGGCTGAAGCACCAGTAATCAAAGCTAGTTTCGGCATTTTATGCTCCCAGAATTCTGGACACCACGGCATCTACAGTAAAACCAAAATGCTCAGCCAGTGCCTTTTGTGGAGCAGAAAGTCCAAACTGATCCTGAGACAGGATCAACCCGTTAATACCCACAAATCTATGCCAGCCAAAAGAGACCTGAGCCTCAATTGCTACACGATTTTTTGCACTATGAGCCAATACCTCATTCTGATACCCTTTATCCTGTTTTTCAAACAGAGAAACACAGGGCACAGACACAATCCGTAGATTTTTCCCCATTGTTTTTAGTTTTTCCCCTGCCTGAACTGCAAGATGCAACTCACTGCCCGAACTGAAAATCACCAGATCCAATTCCCGGTTTTTGTCTTCCTCCATAAGAACATAGGCACCTTTGTTAACACCCTGCTGATATGGCCTATCGGTCAGAGCCAGTTGAGGCAGATTCTGCCGGGAAAGCAAATAAGCCTTTGGCCCTTTATGAGTCATGCCACAAAGCCAGGCGGCCCTTGTTTCGTTGCCATCTGCCGGACGAAACACCAAAAGGTTCGGTATGGTTCTTAATGCTGCGGCATGTTCTACAGGCTGATGGGTAGGACCATCTTCCCCTAACAGGATGCTGTCATGAGTAAATTGATAACTCACATCAATCCCACAAAGTGCTGCCAGACGAATAGCCGGTCTGACATAATCGGAAAAACATAAAAATGTGCCCACAAAAGGTTTAAAAAAGCCACTTAGAGATAATCCGGAAGCAATTGCACCCATGGCAAATTCCCTTACACCATATTTAATGTTGCGTGCGGAAAAGTTCTCCCGTGTAACAAACCCTTCTCCCATAAGCTCAGTACTGTCCGAGCAGGAAAGATCGGCTGAGCCTCCAATAAAACCAGGGAGAGATTTGGCAATGGCATTGAGGCAAAGACTGCTGACCTTTCTTCCAGCTGCCATGGAGCCGACCTCAAATTTAGGCATTCTGGCTTCAAGATCGGAAAAGTCAGGGTTTTGCATCTGTTGTAACAAAGCATATTTTGTAGGGTATTTTTTCTGATAAAGGCTTAATTTTTCCTGCCAGCCTGTGTAAAGAGCCTTTAAATTTTTGCCGTGAGCATTAAAATACTCATAGACCCCGTCCACCACAAAAAATTTCTGATCCTGAGGCAAACCAAGACCCTGTTTGGTAAGACTTATCTCGGAATCTCCTAAGGGAGAACCATGACATTCGGAAGTCCCCTGTTTATTGGGGGACCCTTTACCAATCACTGTTTTGCAGATAATCAATTTGGGCTTTTTATTGTTTAGCCTGCTCCAGGCCAACACATCCGACAAGGCATTTAAGTCATGTCCATCTACCTGCCTCACATCAAATCCGTAAGCTTCATAGCGTTTGGCCACATCCTCAGAAAAACATTCAGACAAATCCCCATCCAGAGAAATATCGTTGGAATCATAAAGAATGACCAGATTATCCAGCCCCAGATGTCCGGCAAAAGAAGAGGCCTCGGAACTGATCCCCTCCATAATACAGCCGTCTCCAGCCAGTGTAATTACCTGATAATCAAACAGGCTTATGTCTTCTTCGTTAAAACGATCGGCCAGCATCTTGCCAGCCAGGGCCATGCCAACAGCCGTCGCCAATCCCTGCCCCAGGGGTCCGGTTGTCATTTCAACACCAGGGGTTTCATGCACTTCGGGATGCCCCGGAGTAATTGAGTGAAACTGGCGGAAGTTTTTTAGATCATCCATTTTCAGACCACAGCCGCTCAAATGCAGGAGTGAATACAAAAACATGGAACCATGACCAGCAGAAAGCACAAAGCGGTCTCGGTTCATCCAGTTTAAATCCTCGGGATTGTATCTGAGATGCTCCCCGTAAAGGACAGCACCAATTTCGGCACAGCCAAGGGGCAAACCAGGATGTCCTGAGTTAGCCTTCTGGATTGCATCCATAGACAGGCTTCTGACAGAATTTGCAATATCCTGAAACTGCTGTTTCTTTTCCTGATTCATGAAGTTCTCTCCCCGCATTAAAGCATGCTAAATTGAATTAGCCCATGATACCTAAGCAGAATGTTTCCGTAAAGCAAAGCCCTTCATGCAGCTATCACACGGAAGATAACCCCTGTTATTTTCCTGTACTTCCTGGCTCATCACTTTGTGCAATCCATTTTGGATGGGGACTTGATGTACAAAAATTTTTAGAGCAGGTAAGCCCTGCTGTTCCCTGGCGTACACAAATCAGCATCTTTGATTTAATCCTGGATAAAATTCAATACCAGGGACCCTCAAGAACCATTCGTAATCTCAACTTAGCCACAGCCACTATCAATGAGTGCGATATTCAGAACTGGATGCTACAAAATCTCCTCGTCCGGGCCTCTTCCTGCGAAAGTTCCCGTTTTTGGCAATGCGCTGTAGACACTGTGGAAATTCGAGACAGCAGCTTAGCTCACCTGACTATGGAATCCTGCTCCCTGACTCGCCTAATCCTGACAGACTGTAAGCTCATTGAATTAAAACTCGAACAAATCAATGCCAAAAAAATTTTTATGGGAAACTGCCAGATCAAGAACCTGACTATCAATCAATCCACAATCGAGGACATTGAGTTTCTTGACATGGAAAATATGAGTCTGACTATACAGAAAAGTGTACTTAAAAACTGTACCTTCCCTGAAAATAGCCCCGATATCAAACTTGTGGATTGCAGGACATATCCCCAAAAAAAATCTAGTTAGCCAGTTTATCCTGACAGATTTTAAGCCTTTGCTGGGCATCGGGAGCGTCCGGTTTTAACTCCACAACCTTTTCAAAGTATCTGGATGCATTGGCATAGTCCTTACGATTGAACAAAAGATTGCCCATTTCCAAATTGGCCCAGACATGATTTGGCCTTAAGCGAATAGATTCATCCAGGGCCTTGATAGCCTCATCAACCCGTTTGAGCCGCCTAAGCAATGCTGCCTTGTCATAATAGATCCAACTGGAATTGGAATTGGCCTCCAAAGCCTTGTCGTAGGAGTTTAGAGCATCTTCAAATCTCTTGAGCTTTTCCAGCACATGGGCCCTTTGATACCAGGCATCACGATTGTCATGATCCTGATTCACCAACAGATCAAACTCAACGAGGGATTCACTGTATTTTCTGGTATTAGATAGGGCCGTGGCCAGAATCAGTCGCATTTCCTTGTTTCCCGGTTCCTGATTCAGGACAGCTCGGGACAACTCAAGGGCCTCAGACCATCTTCTGTTCTTGTGTGCCTTACGGGCAGCATTTTTAAGCTCCAGTCTTGAGGAAAACTGTAAAACCTCGGGCTCTTGAATTACATCTTCTACAGAATGAAAAGAATCCAAAGCCTCAATTCTATGTATGTAGTCCTGATCTGCTGGCATGAGCCAGTCCGGTGCCTGTTCGGCATGAAGCATATTTGTTGATGAAAAAATGATTAGCATTAGTCGTTTCATGCAAACCTCCGATTATATTCAACCTATCGACATTGACAAGATATTGTCTTTGTGCAATTTTGACTAGTGGAGGTTTTAATATGAGCAATGATGATGTAGTCAACTATGAAATTGAAATTGATACTGAGCTTTACAACGGTTTTGTGGCCATCTGTCAGGAACAGGAGCTCGATGTAAAAAGCGAACTCCGTACCTGTATTGAAGAATACATTGCCTCAATTCAGTCAGAATTTGAAGGGTAAAAAAAATGCGCTGACAGAATCTGTCAGCGCTCTTGTACAAAAAACTATTCGTTATTTCACACAGCGAAACCCGGTGTTTCCGGGAATTGCTTCCTGATCGGCCACAAATGCCGAACCAGTTGATGCAACCGAGACCTGATCCAGAAATGAAGCCCCTTTTTGCATACGCATGGTACTGTTTACTCCTACAAAACCAGCTACTGGTGCCGAATCTTTCACCCATTGCCTGATATTTCCGACCAGTTCATGTATTCCGTGCCAGGAAACATTGCTGGCAAAGCTTCCCACGGGAACCAGACCCAAGCCACTTTCCTTGACATTGGCCTGACTAGCTGACAAATTGCCCAAACCAGTTCCAGCAGCTTCAAACTGCCTGGCAGAAGGCAAGTCTTTACCCTCCCACTTACAGAAGGCCATAGCGTCATCCCAGCTGACATAAGTAACTGGCAACAATCCATCGGAATCCACAGCCTTATAATCCTTTCCAGACCAGTGAAAAGGCTTGCGATGCCCCGTATGATTGACAAATTCCAGATATTCGCGGTTGGTCACAGGGAAACGATCCATCAAAAACTTCTCAGTCTCTGACACAGAAACCTCAAGCATGGCATGTAATGCTTCATCATCTACTAAAATATCCGACAATTGAGGGATATCTTTGGGAAGACCGCTCAGTGCCTCACCTTCTGCGACTTTCTGCCTGTTCTCTGAAACCCCGGACACATCCATACTGGCAAGTTCTGCCACTTCAATACTGGTTGTAACATTCTGGCGAAACTCGTAAGGACGGGCAGCTAAAGCAATATCTGAAACTTCTACCTGTTTTTCTGACGGTACAGTACTCGCTACTTCCAATGCCTGTACGGGTTGGGAATTCTCAACCTTGTCCGAATCTACGGATAACAAAAGAAGCACCCCGGCGGCGGCAGCCAAAGAATAACTTCCCCAGTTTTTCTGAAAGTGCGAAACTTCTGGCAGATTTCGATTCAGCCTGGCCTCTTCTGGTATTACCACATCCAAATCCAGAGATTCTTCCTTCAACAGTCGGGCCTGAAAACGGCTCCAGGCTTCCTCAGAAGAGGGAGCCATACAGGGAATCCTCATCAGCTCCTGTTGCATTCTGGATGCCTCAAGATAAAGAGTGTTGCAGACCGAACACTGAGTCATATGCCTCAAAGCCGAAGACTTTTCGACATCAGAAACCTCTGAATCCAGCAATGCATATACATTGTGTTCAAACCAACCACAATCAATTAAATCGGAAGATTTTATCTCACCCACGGCACCCTCCCTGACTGTACCCTCTGGTACACTACGGGTTCTCACTTTGGTTGGTAGCGGACAAAGTTAAAAAGTTATCCCCGCCATAGATGCGTTCAAAATTTTTCTTAAATTTCTGTCTGGCCCGGAAGAGTCGGCCCTTGATAACAGCTACGGACTCACCTAAAACTTCGGAAATCTCCTGGTAGGAAAGTCCCATCAACGGTCCAAGAATCATCACCTGCCTATGCTCTTCAGGCAAGGATCTCATCACTTCAGAAACCAGACTCTGATGCTCTTTTCTTACCAGTGACTCCTGAGGCTCGCGACCATCAATTGCCATGAGACTGTCTTCGAGGCCCTCAATTGGTTTTAATCGGATGCGGGTGTCCTTCTTGACCAGGATGCTGCATGTGTTGAAGGTTACTCTATATAACCAGGTATAAAAACTCGATTTGAACTGAAAGCGTCCCAGGCTCTTGTAAACCTGCAAAAATGTTTCCTGAGTGGCTTCTTCGGCCATGTTTGAATCCATGCCACAAAAGCGATAACTGAGGCTGAAAACCTTCTTGTAGTGCCTTTCAAACAGTACACGAAAGGATTCTTCCCTACCGGAAAGAAAATATCGGACTAGTTCTTCATCGGACAAATTCTGCATAAATGATAAATACAGTTCAACTACTTGTCTTCCTCATCCTTTGCAACATCGATTCCAAACTGTGCCAGTCTTTCATGCACAACTTCCTGAACCACCTGATTATATTTTTCCAGGATCTCTTCTTCCGTGATGATATTTTTGTCATACAGAACCTGAAGAAGAGTGCGGAAATTTACCTCATTGGTGAATACCTGCCGGATGTTGGTTTCTGGATCCCCGATCACCTTTTCTACCAGGCCGAGTTCCTCTTCCATCTCCTCCATCTCTTTTTCTTTTTGCTTCTGGGTCAGGGAAGCTATCTTGTTGTCGCGTTTATCATCCATGCCTGAGCCTACTTTCCCAACTGATTGATGAAGGAATGTAAAAATTCTTTGCTGCCTGTTTTCTGCCCACCATGTTCATCCTGCAGCACAAATTTCATAGTTGCATCACGATTCCTGGTGCCTGCGTTGACATCATAACCATACCCACTGGATTCAACTACAAACCTTCCAGGTGCCAACCAGTCTACCTTAGCCGTTCCTACACGATTCTCCGAGCGCACACTCAACTCCACTTCCCGTTTCAGTGCATCCCTTCTGCCATTAGGAGAAGGATATCTAATTCTAACATCACTTTTAATATTCCGTGCAACCTGACTGTAAATATCTGACAATTGGTTTGCAGAAGGTGCAAAATAGAAGCTTCCCCGAGTCAATCTGGCAAAATCTTTTAACTCCTCACGATTGATTTGTCGTCCCAGGCCAATGGCAAAAATGCGAATCCGTTTATTTGCTGCCAGAGTCACAGCCTCAATAGCACTCCTGCCCGATTGTCTGTCCGTATTGTCCCGATTCTGATCCATACCATCAGATAGAAGTACAATTGCCGACTTATTTCCCCCAGAAAGAATCTCTGAGGCCTTGTAAATCCCGTCATACAGAGCAGTAGCACCATATCCCTTAAGCTGCCTTACAGATTGAACAATATCTTCACCAGAAGGGGTCAGCCCCTGTAAAACCTGAACTGTATCCGAAAAAGAAATCACCGATGCCCTATCCCCCGTCTGCATAAGACCTACAAATGATTTTACCGCCCTGGCTGCAAACCGTCTGAAGTTATGCATGGAACCAGAGTCATCAATCACAATGGCTATTTCTGCCGGCTCCTGGGCAATACTCATAAAATAATTTTCCACCCGCACCTGATTCTCAAACAACCTCAAATTTTCTCTTTGCAGATTCTCCAGTGGTCTTCCTAGTGGGTCCCTGACAGAAAACAGAAGTTCAAGCTCAGGAAAAGTGCTGACATCCAGGCGAGAAATTTCTACTGACAGTTCTTCCTTGCCAAGAGAAGGAAAAACTACAGGTAAAAACAGGCACAAAAGCCAAAGCCTAAACCAGACCACGCTGCTTCACCTCGTTTGTCAATAAAATCCAGTGCTGGTTATTCAGTTCCTCAGCCCTGATGGTTGGATTCATTCCAAGAGATTTTAAACACTCCTCCACCTTTATTTTCTCAGTTCCCAGGTTCTGGGCCAACTGAGTGGACAAAATTTTGCGGCGGGATGCATAACCAGCCTTGATCAGGCGAAACATCAGTTTTGTATCTGCTTCACCTAAGGACAATACCCTGCGCCTTAAATGAACAAACGCGGAATCCACTTCGGGAGCTGGTTGAAAACAGCCCCGCTTTACCACAAAGAGCCGACGGCAATCAGCATAATAATTGCAAAATATAGTCAATCGGCTTCTGGTTTTGGAGCTGCCATTCTCAATCATGCGCTCCGCAAACTCTTTCTGAACCATCAAAAAAATATCCTGACAGTTTGAGAACTTTTCCAACACATGCTCAAGTATGGCTGTAGTGATATAGTATGGAACATTACCTACTATACTGTAAGGAGAGGAAAGATGTTGCAAAATCTCTCCCTCGTTCAAGAAGAGCACATCTTTCCATAAAAATTTGGTTTTCTGATTAATCAGAGGGTTTAAAAACTCCTGCATGGAAGTATCTATCTCTACACCGAGCAAAGAAACATCAAGTTTTGCCAGCTCCTTGGTGATTACACCGGGACCGCAGCCAATTTCAAGCCAGTCAGCCGAACCCACCCCCCTCAGTGCCGCTTCAATTTTGCCAATTGTGGAAGGGTCATGCAAAAAATTCTGACCTAAACTTTTTATCGCTTTGGGATGTGCCATAGTCCTGAATTACTCTTTCACAGGCAAGGACTGCTTTAGTGCATACCATCCCGGCTTGGATGCACGGGAACTGAGGGCCCTAGGAGACACGGTATGAATCATCACCAGTTCTTTGGCATCTTCCTGGCTATCCTTTTTTAAGGTAAAATACATACGGATGAAACTTCGTCCCATCAGCTCCATGTGTTCAAATTCCACATTTTCAAACAGTTCCGTATTCATCAGAGGAACCTGATCCTTACCATAAGTACCAAGAAGTATGCCGGTGTTGGGATCAAACTCATACTCCACAATTTTTAACTGGGCCACGACCTCAGAACTATCCTCAGATACCAGGGAACCAAACTTGTAAAACTCCAGACGGTTCCCTTTTTGTCCGGGCTGAGGCAATACAATTTCCTGCCCTTCCCTGAGATCATCTTTTAAAATTTCGGTAACAATTCTTAAACGATGAAACTTCTCCTGCATCTCTGCTCCTGAGGCAGACTGCCTTGAGCTTGATCCAAAAAGATACCAGACACCGGAAAGAATCACTAACATGAGGCTCATAGCCAAAACTCCTTCCAGAAGAGTAAATCCCCTGTTAAGAATGCTAGAGCTCATGCCTGTTTCAATACTCATTTTCCTCAGCCGGGAAATTACCGCGTTCCACATCAGACATAAAGGAACGAACCCCCTGCACCATCACCTGGGATACATGAGCATACCGTTTCACATGACGGGGCCGAAAATCATCAGTAATACCCATCATATCGTGAAAATACAGAAGCTGCCCGTCTGTGTGTTTGCCAGATCCCAAACCAATCACAGGAATCCTTAGCAGTTGCGCAATTCTTTTGGCCAGATTCGCGGGCAAGGTCCTTAAGACAAGACCAAAACATCCTGCCTTTTCAAGACTGATACAATCCTGAATAATCTCCTCATATTCGGCTTTTGGCTTCTGGGCAGTTGCGCTGTATGGTCCTAGCTTTTCAGCAAGTTCCGGATCCATACCAACCAGACCCATTACGGGAACACCCGTTCTGACTACAGCCCGTACCTGTTCAGAAATCTTGCGGCCTTCCATCTGAAGCCCATGAGCCTGTCCACCCTGCATCAGTTGACGGGCGTTCTGCACGGCCATATCTGCGGTTTCATAGCTGCCAAAGGGCATAGCCGTAACTACCCAGGCTCTTTCAACACCTCTTGCCACAATGGTTGTGTGATACATCATGTCTGTCACGGTCACACCACGGCTGTCCTGTTCCAGATGAACCAGCCTTCCAAGACTGTCACCAACAAGAATTACATCTACTCCATTCTGGTCACATATTGAAGCAGAATGAGAATCATAAGCGGTAAGCATGGAAATTCGATTTCTTTCCCGTTTTTTTTCCAAAAAATCTCTTACTATCGCATTTCTCACGCGTTCTCCCAATGTAGTCATACAAAAAGCTTGCAAAAACAGTTATTTTTGAATAGATTAAGTTATTGACAGTATTCTATCGAAACTAACAGAGCATGGTATCCGTTCCACGATATGTCATCAAGTAAAATCTTGAGCCTCATCCTATTTCTGGGAGGCTTGTTCACAATATCTTCAGCTACTCAATCCTGGGTCAGCCAACAATCTTCAAAAATTGTCTCTCTTTCCTTTGTGGCAAAGGATATCAGGGAATGGGAAAAGCTCTACTCCAACATCCGTAAAGCCAACAATCAGGACAATATTCGCCCCCTGCTCAATCTGACACGGTTCTACATTTTACTGGCCCAGGAAAAACCCATTGATTCTATTATGGCAGGCAACCAGGCCTTACAGTCTGGTCTTGAAATTCATGCATCCCCTGTCGCATTTGAGGCATTTTTATACGCCTTGAACGCGGTGGCCCAGAACACATCTTCCGGCTACATGGTTCCACAGGAGTGGCGGTTTGATCTGGTGGACTGGTACCTTCCTGCCGGATCCGACATTATGCCCATTTTAAGCGGAAATCCCGATCAGAATAACCCCGCCAGAGCACAGGCCGCACTACAACAGGCCTATTTAAATCCTGAATGCCGTGAACCAAGAATACTCTGGTTAGCCGATCAATCCAGATTGCCTGAATCTCCCAAAAAAAGTGTCTCAGGAACCTGTCTGCCCCTTCTTGAAACAGCCATACAAAACAGTATCTCCCATTTTACAGCCTTAGTGAGCCGGGAATGGGCTGCACTGATTCTGTCATCAGACAACCGAATCCCAGAGGCCATTACCATGGCAGAAGGAGCCCACATTTTTCTGGAACATCCAAGGGTCCATACATTAAGCACCCTGTTACACCTAAACCAAAAAAACTTCAAACTGGCCGAATACCATAAAAGTCGTGCTTTGCAGTTGGATAACTCAAGAACCATTAACTTTCCTGAACCGGCCATAAGCGCAGTGATTACACCCGATGAACCCCAGGAAAACCAGGATAAATGGGGTAGTATCCGCGCCAAACTAGCCTCCGTTTCCAGTATGATAAAAGCAACGGAATCCACACCAGCCGCGAAAACTTCTGAAACCTCAAAAGCTCCTGCCAGAATTGAAACTCAAGCACCTGAGGTTATACAGTTTGATGAATCTAAAATACCTGCCCCAGGCACTTTGGAATGGGCTTCCTTTTTGAAAGTTGAAGCCGAGACTCACAAAGACCAGATCCCCAAGGCTCTAATGGAGCACCTGCTTGTCTGGCACCTTAATACTATCCAGCGCGTTGAACTGATTGAACTTTTGGGTGTAGCTGGTCATGGCCGCATTCAAAATCCAATTCTTCTGGAGTTTTTAGACCGTATGATGCTTAGTGAGGCTCGGCCTCTGGATTTAGCCCGTCGCTACAGCTTATGGTTAAGAATTGCCCAAAGACTACCGGCTGAACTTCTGGAACGGCTGCAAATTCGCTTAATAGTCTGGCAGTCCCTATTGGGAGCACCTGCTCTGAAACTGGATCATGCAGAACAGGAAATTCTTGGTAGCCTAGCAAGCAATGGCCTTTTAGGAGTTGTGTTTAAATCACTTCAGCAGTCTGCTGTCACTTCCAGATGATACCCAACCAGATTACGCATCTGAACAACCCCCGTGGACAGTATCAGATATTGCCCGCGCATACCCCAAAGTTCACCTTCCACCTTGCCCAATTTTACTGGACTTATTGACTTAATTTTATCCGGTGTTTTTATAGATGGGTACTCAAAACTCAAAACCGGGCCCAGTAGTGGGGTAAAATTCAGGTTTGCATCAGCCATGCGCGTTATGATGCAGTTCGGTCCACGGTTCCGGAACTTCGGTCCAAGAGTCT
>JACFNL010000210.1 GCA_019454875.1 Candidatus Cloacimonadota bacterium
ATTCACAGATCTGGTTTAAACCTTCATCAAGAGTCTTTGGGCCCTTGTAAAGTTTGATCTCAGAAACAAATTTCTGGCCGGCAAACTCCACTAAAATATCCAGCCGTTTTCGACCCAGTGCGTATTCGCGATGGATTGTTCCTCCACCATTCACAAGTCTTTGTAACCAGGCCATAAAAAGAACATGGGGGGTGATTTCCCGATCATAAAACTCTTTGTGCCCATGCTCTCTCCAGAATTGTACAAACTCATCCATCAGTTTTTGGTAGTTTAACGACTTATCTGGATTTTCATACCAGTGGGGATCCTCTGGAATTGTGCGTTGGGAAACATAGGTCATTTCCCGAGGCAGAATTTCTTTATACAGATGGTTAGCAATCTGAAGGATTTTTGAGGTCGGGTGTAAAAGCCCAAGATCAATGGCGTACTGCAAATCTTCAGTGGGAAAATAATCAACAGATTCACCGGCTAACATAGGTATCACTATCTGACGAATCCGTGGATCTTCCAGACGGTAATAAAGCTGATCAATATGCGTGGCACGAGAAAGAATCAGGGCTTCTTTGGCTTCGTGAAGATGAATATCATTCAGAACTGGCTCATTTGGGAATAGCTCAAAACACATCTGCTCGCCTAAAGCATTACAAAGCCAGGGCTGGCCCTGAGTCAGTTCATAAATTTTTTCGACTAGTCCTGGGGCAAGTTTCTGGTTATGCTCGGCCTCATGTTGAGAAAACAGTTCCCTGACATCTTCCAGCAAAAAGTTCCCTAATCGAACAGACTTCGCTTTGATGTTAAAACAGGAACCACCAGTGAGCCAGGTGTCTTCTTTTGAGGAATAAATACGGTAGTCCTTTAAATCCCGTACCCCGTTTAAAATGATGGATTGAGGAAAGGCATGGGGTCTTTGATCATAACCGGCGCGAAGTTGCCGTAGGAGAGCAATTAAAGATTCTCCTGACATGGAGTCAATTTCATCAATGATCAAGATTACTGGCTTTTTACTTTTTTCACAAAACTTCTTTAAATAAAGTTCCACCGAGTTCTTATCTGGGAAATAGGACTCTATTTCTGGGGCCGCTTCTCCTGCTGCCTCCAGACTGGATTTTAAGGCATGCAAAACCACCCGATTAGCCTCCAGCACATTGTCTCTGGCTGCTTGGGCACTCTCAACCGTGATGTTGATAGCAAGGTATTTCCCCTCCAGATTCAACTTCTTGCAAAGCTCCCGAAGTAGAGTGGTCTTGCCACTCTGTCTGGGGGCATGGTGGGTGAAATATTTTTCTTGGGCGATCAGTTCAAGAATGGGCTTTACCCCGTCTTCGCGCCAGACTGTATAGTGAAGTCTTGGCTGATTGGCCCCGGCTGTATTGAAGAACTTTTTCATAACCAATAAACCCAAATCCTTTTCCCCAAATGCTCCACAGTCTCAACCCTATATCTTGAATCCTCATCCGTGGCCAGATTTTTCTGAAAAATCATCAGATAACCTTCGGACAATCCAATCTGATCCAGGTATTCACAAATCTGATTCAACCCATCGGATAAGGTTTTTTCACCACGGTACAATTTGATCTCAGAGACAAACTTTTCCCCGGCAAATGAAACCAGAATATCCAGGCGTTTTCGGCCCAAAGCATATTCTCGATGAATTGTGCCTCCTCCATTTACAAGCCGCTGGAGCCAGGCCATAAAAAGGGTGTGGGGGGTGATTTCTAAATCGTAGAACTCCTTGTGTCCATGTTCGCGCCAGAACTCTACAAATTTATCCATAAGTTTTTGGTAATTTAGGGTTC
>JACFNL010000076.1 GCA_019454875.1 Candidatus Cloacimonadota bacterium
GGCACAGGCATGGAGGCCCGAAGACTTCTGGCACTGGTTTCTCTTTTGGCCTTTGTATCTTTGCTTTGGCAGATTGAAGGCCTGATTGGAAACCAGGGGATTTTGCCAGCCCGTGACTATCTGAAAAAAGCCCAGGAAGTATTGGGCGATTCGAGTTTTTGGCAGATCCCCAGTCTTTTCTGGTTCTTTTTAGAGGATCCACCCCTAATCCCCCTGTGTATTGCCGGATTAATCGGATCCATTCTTGGGGGGCTAAAACAGACATGGCTTGCAAGAACTGGATTTTTTCTGGCCCTTGTTGCCTATATTTCCATTGCCAGTACTGGCCAGATTTTTTTTGGCTATCAATGGGATAGTCTTCTAACCGAAAGCCTTTTTTTGTTTGTGTTTTTTCCCAACGACCCGTCCGCGAATCGTCTGCAAAAATTCTGGTACTGGGCCTGGCATCTGTGTTTAAGACTGATCCTGGTAAAACTCTTGATTGGATCCGCTTTTGTAAAATGGGCCAGTGGGGATCCTACCTATCAAGATCTTACGGCTATGAACTATCATTATCTGACTCAACCTCTGCCCCATCAACTAGGGTTGTATGCCTATCATCTTCCCGACTCGATCCACAAGGCCTCGGTCATCTGGATGTTTGCCATTGAAGGTCTGTTTCCCTTAATGCTCTTTGGTTTTGGCTATACTTTGGGTACAGGTATTTTTTTTCAGGTACTTTTACAGGTTCTGATACTTTTAACTGGCAGTTTTGGTTTTTTTAACCTCTTAACTATTGCCCTGATCTTAAGCACATGGCACTACAAATCCTATACAGCACCTGTTTCTAAAAACCCGATCCTCCCAGCATCTTTTGTGATCTGTCTGATTTTTCACTGCCTTCTTTCTGTAAACCAGCTATCCAGGCAATTTTTTAAAACCTCCAGTGATTCACTTACAGCCGTGCTAAAGCAGATCGAACCATTCAGGATTCAGAATTCCTATGGATTGTTTGCTACCATGACTACCTCAAGGCTGGAAATATCCGTCGAAACCAGCGCTGATTGCATAAACTTCAAACCACTCACCTTTTTGTACAAACCAGACCCGAATAGCCCCGGTATCCCCCGCTGGGCTGGATTTCACATGCCCCGCCTGGACTGGCAGATGTGGTTTACAGCTCTAGCCCCACCGGAGCACTCACCCTGGTTTTTTCGTTTCCTGGAATCACTGGCTTCTGGTTCAAAATCAGTTTCAAATCTACTGGCCGTGGCACCAAACCAACCCGTGGCCTGTTTTCGCACCCCGGTTTTTGAAACTAAAATTGATAAGGCCGCTTTCACTTTTGAATATTTAGGTGTATTTACTCACACCCTAAGAGTAAACAAGGATTCAGTTCCTGATAGATTTTAACTCGTAGTTCCGGGCTTCAGGAAATTCTTCAGAATAAAAATCCAGAAACTCCCAGTTATCCGGGCAGGATTGCCTGATTTTTTCCTCCATGATTATTCTAGTTGCTATGCCTTTTTTTGATTCTGCCTCTAAAATTTCAGATACTTCATAGGCTCGCCCCAGAATCAAAAACTCTGCCTTTTCTTCATCCCCGATGACGGTGAACAAAATTTCGGATTCAGCCAGACCAATACCATTTTGAACTGTAAACAAACCCTGCCTCTTGCGTTTTTGATTCATAACCTCCAGTTCCTGCATCAAAACATGGGATGCCCGTACCGAGGACTGCATGTAATCCGGGTTGGTTTCTTCGAGAAACACCGAAACTACAGCATCCCCTATGAAGCGGATGATAATGCCATTTTCTCTTTCCACGACAGACTGCCACAGACTGAAGTATTCATTGAGCATACTCACAATTTCAGATGGATCATACTGTTCTGAGATACTGGTAAAGGAGCGGATATCGGAAAAAAGCATACAGGCCCGACCCTCAATTTTCCTTTCTCCCTTCTGAAGTTTCTGAAACAGATGATTGACTGCCTCACTGACAAATGGAGCAATCTTGCGCTTCAATCTCAACCCCTCTAGCATTTTTTTGTACTGAATCTGTACCTGGGAGCCCTCATGCCTGCCCATAACCGTAATGTCGTGATCAAGATCTCCTGCCTCCACACGGGAAAATCCATAACGGACAGATTGTATAGGGCCCAAAATCCTTCTTAAAAGGATCGTACCCCCAATCAGAAGACCAATTAAAAATAAAAACAGATGCAATCGGTATTGAAACTGTAGGTTACTACGATTTGAGGAAATTATCTGATTGGGCACGCTGATAAGAACAGACCAGCCCCGAAAATGATGGCTGTCTCTAAATTCGGCAAATTCCTGAGGCTCTCCAGGAGTAGAGTCCAGTAAAAACATCCGTCCAGCTTCACTTCCAGTAGCATCAAAGTTCTTCTGGAACTCATCTGGAGTAAGCATATTTTTTCCAAATATCTTTTGGGTATCCCCTTCATTCTGACGGATGCTTAAGCGCACCCCATCGGGAAGTTTTATATGCTCAAGCTTCTCAAAAAAATCCCTTAAAAAATTCGATTCCGTGATACAGGCAAGATAAATTCCAAACGGCTCAGTTGCCGTACTGCGATTCACAAAAAGCCACAGGTTCTGCATGGAAAAATTGACTGACATCAGTTTCCCCACTTCTTTTTGAGCAAAAATATGCTCAAAAATCTGTCCAGCAGAATCCAGGGACCGGGGATTCCACTCCAGTACAGAATCAAACAGATTACCTCTGGCCTTGCGAAAGGTACTATGGCCTGATAACCAGGGGATTTTATTGGGGAACAGCCTCCTGTCCTCATCTAGTTTACTGGCCCGCAAGGAAAAGGGAGTCTCTTCTCTTTCAAAAGGATGATCCTTCATTACCGACAAAATAACGGGAGAGGCTAAAAGAAGAACATTACTGGCAAAATCATTGCCCCGTTTTTTATAACTTAATGACACCCCATTCTCCCCAAGGTGCATGCCCCGGAACCGGTCTTCGGAAAATAAAAAGTGCTGAAAGTCATCATTGGCCCGAAAGGCGCGTTTTAGCTCCTCAAACACATTTTTCTGATAAGCAAAGTACTCCTGTTCCAAAGAGTGCATTGCCTCCTGAATCTGCTGGCGCAGTCTTGCTGTTTCCAAAAATTCCTGGTAACGGATTCCCCGGTAAAATACAAAGTCACTCACCAGTTCTGTTATCAAAAAAAACAGAAGACACAAAGACCAGAAAGCACATTCAAAATGGGAACGAACCCAGTTCCAGCCCACAATCATACAAAGAATAGCAGTTGCAAAAAACCATACTGCCAGTTGAACCTGATACAGTCTGCCAAACTGGAAAAACGAAATTTTCTGGGGAACAAACTCAAGTTGATTCTGTCCTGATGGAAATAAAAAATCATGAGGATTTCGTTTTAAAACCCAGTTTCTGATCTCAGACTTTAGCTTTGGGATCGTGACAGAAGTAGCTGGCAGGAACAAATAGACCTGCAACTCATCTTGCCTGTGAAGATAAACATAATAATGTTGGGTAAAAATGTACTGATACAGTACTTGAAGTGTACCGAACAAATCTAAAAAAGCCTGCATAGGCATGGGGTAGCCAATCAGAACATGGCTTTCCCTAACCATGAGCTCATCAAACATGGCATTTCTATTGTCTGGATCCGTCAAAAATGCCTTGTGAGCACCCTCCATTAAAAAGCGTATCCTGCGTTCTGGAAAAGTATCTTCAATGGATGGCCCGAATTTTCCCCTCAATCTGCCATTCCAGGCCACAAATATACTCAAATCCTCTAAAAACGGGACCTTGTCAAAATTGAGCTGATCCAGGTTTTGTGGCAGGGACTCTACAAAATCGCGAATCACTTTCTCCACCAGACGGTTCTTTTTTTCAAACTGGGACACCTTGGGATGAATGTCACGAAGGGTTTGAATCAGCCCATCAAGTTCTGTCTGAACCTCACGATACTTTTGCAGTTGAGTCTCATTATCCTGATAAATTCTGATTCTCCAGAAAACCAAGAATACAGTTAACAGGAGTAATTGAAGAATGACCCATAAAATCAGTTTATTCTTCATATAATAAAAAAAACTCGTTTAATGTCTGTGTCTCTTTTTTTCCTTTGATAGGAACCCCATGATGCTGACGAATCCGAATACCGTACAAAGAAGGGTCCTTCAATCTTTGAATTGCCCGATCCTCTGCATGCAAGATGCAGTGATTGTTTTTGAGACTCAGGCTTCCTAGTCTGGCAGCCATATTTACCGTATTGCCAATACAGGTGAAGTCCTTTCTTAAGGATGAGCCTATATGTCCAAGAATTACTTCCCCATAGGCCAATCCCACACTAAACTGCCGTTTTGAGTTTGCATATCGGGAAATTTCAAGGGCAGCTAAAAATGCCTGATGATTATCGTGAGGTGCACGAAACAGGCAAAGTACAGCCGAGCCTGTGAATTTATCAACCATTCCCCCGTGATGAACCACTATTTTCTGGATTGCCGAAAGACTGTGATGGATTTCCCCGTTTTCCAGCTGCTCCTCCATATTTTTAAACCCACAATAAAGAACCATTACCTGTTCACGGATAGTATCCCCCTGATCAGAATCTAATGCCTGCCTTGCCATTCGCGACAAAAACCTCTGCATAAATTCCTTTTCACGAAGCGACACGATCATTTCATTGAATTTTTTGGCCAGCATGGCAAACTGATCCTGCCCTGCAACCATAATTTCTGAATCAAGCTGATTGGCAGCCACTCGGGAAAGTCCAGTTTTTAGTTTTTGCATGGGGCGGGATATTCTTCGCCCAAACCAGGCTGTCACCAAAATCAGTCCAGCCACAAACCCTAAAATTCCTAAAAAGATCCAGTTCTTTGTCCTCTGAAGAGCAAGAAGTACTGGTTCTCCCGGTAATATCAGGGTGGTTACATGGTTTCTGACTCCAGGATTATAATCCTGCCAGGCAAACCAGAACTTGCCATCCTGAATGTAGGTAAAAAATGTTTCGGTAGGACTCCCCGATTCCCTTCTTGCCATGTACCTCAATGGTCTGAAGTGCTGGGTTCCATGAACTCCCATGTACCGTTCTCCATATCCATTGAGGTAGATATCGAGCCCTTCAAGGCCGGAAATTTCCTGTAAATGTTTCTCATGCAGACCCTGGGCTTGAATCAATTTATCCACCAGATATGGCTCAAGCACCTCGCCAATCAATAAAAATCTCCACTCACCCAAAGGAATCATGCTCCAGAAGTAGCGAACATCAGTTCCAGAACCAAAAATTCTTTCAAAATCCAATCCCACTGTGAACATGTCAAAATACCGTTCGGGATTGGAAAAAATATAATCAAGCTTAAAGGAAGGATCCAGGGACTTCTGAAGCATCTCCCTGACTGCAGAAACCTTGTTAACACTCTTTTGATACTCATCCTGGCTGATACTGGTTCCTTCTCTACCAAACAGGGCATCACAGATAGGATACATATCATCCAGATAACTACGGCGGATATAAACCTCGGAATACTCTTTATCCGAAGTAAAAGCCCAGGGAACATCGCGCCTTATAGGTTCTTTTGCCATCATGACCCGAAACTGGGAGGATGGAACCGCTTCTTTCAACACTTGGGACAGATTCTGTCTCATCGTGGTTTCATCAGGATTGTTTGTAACAAACCAGTCGGTTACCCTTGCCTTAAAATCATGCATATCCTTTAGAAAAAACTGTTCGGCAGTCTGCATGGAATTGGCAACATCAAGCCATGCCAGGTTGAGATTTTCCCTCACCTGATTACGGCTCGCGTTTTCCAGAACCCTCAGGGGATTAATGTCGGAAAACAGGATGTAAATCTGGCGAATCACAAAAAGCACAATAAAAACCAGAAGAATCTGGCGGCTCAGAAATTCCTGGTAACCCCAGATGATCCAGACCATCAGCACCAGAAACAGTAAAACCAGAATATAAATTCCTTCCGGTCTGTCCAGCCAGGATGGATACATGCGGATTCCCTGGGCAAAACTTGTCTGCAAATCAGGCAGAGCCGTTTTTATCTGTTCCAGCCTCAGTCCGCTTGCAGCCTGAGGAAACTGAGTACAGGACGGATGTGAAAATATTCTCAGTCGTCCCGCTTTAGCAGGTATGGGCAACCAGAATTCTTCAAGCATGGGAAAAACCTGCACCTGCTTATCCCAAAGCCTGCCAGTAGAGGAATACTGAACCATAAGCGGACAGTTTTTAATGGAGGAGAGATCGCCTAGAACTCTGACACCCAGATCACCGTGGAATAACTCTGTCCAGACCAATTCAAGGGTAGATGCTTCTGCCTTTGAAAAACAGGACAAAATCAGAATCAGTATTCCAAAAAATTTTAAGACCATCAGAAACCAGAATATCTTAACATGCAGGAATCAGCATTGGCCTATAGCAGTTTTTAAAGAAAAACGATAAAATGACGCGCTGTTCTTCTAAACTTGTATCACAAAAGGGAAGCTTCTATGCAAACCATCAAAATTCGGATTTTTGCCTCTCAGGACTGGAGCATGAGAATTGCCATGCAGGAGTTCGTCAAGTTTTTGGATCCTGTTATCAAGCACAAAAAGCAGGAATTCAAGCTGGATCTGGGTAGAATTCGGGCAGAACCTCTGCTTTGTGGTTCTGATGTCTCTAAACAGGCTGATGTCATTGTAGACCGTACCATTCATTGGAATCATTTTTACAAGTGCTGGTCTCAGACTGCTCAGAACTGCCTTGTACCGATAGCCAACAACTCCCTTACCAATGACAATCTTGATAAACACTCCACATACGATTTGATGGCCAGAGCCATTCACCCCAAGGACAAATTTCCCACCACGGTCATGTTGCCTGACTTCTCTCCCTGGACACCGGAACAGTTAGCTGAAGCCGAGTGGAAGGCTGAACAGTATCAGATATTGGCCAACACCAAGTTTGGCTGGGATCCGAACCGTCGGGTCGTTGATGAGGCAAAAGTTGCCAAAAATCTGGAGAGATCCAGAAAATACAAAAAGAAATCTCAGGCATTAAGAGAACAGTTTTATCCTCAGTACAATTATCTGGCTGATGTAATGGAAAAACATTTCAACAACCGCTACCCCATATTTTTGAAAAAAGCATTTGGGGGCGGTGGTTCCGATGTCTATAAAATCAACAGTCTTCAGGAACTGTATGATAAGTACGATGAGACCGGTGGGCGGGTATTTCATATCCAGGAAGCTGTGGAAAACTATGATACCTTTGTGCGCTGTATGGGTATAGGGCCAGAAGTCAGGCCTATGGTATTCCAGCCGGATGAACCTTTGCACCAGCACTACGACCCTGAGATTCTGAAACTTCCCAAAGACATTTATGAAAGAATTCAGTCTTATGTACTGTTTGTGAACAGCTACCATCGCTGGACCTACAATTCATTTGAATGCCTTGTCAAAGACGGGGTGATTCATCCTATCGATTTTGCCAATGCCTGCCCTGACTCGGATTTCACCTCCTTACATACACATTTCCCCTGGCTGATTTGTGCTCTTACCCGCTGGTTATCCTTTGTGGGCGCAACCAAACACAATCTCAGGGTAGATACCGAGCAGGAACGCTACCTCAAGGTCTTTAATGACCCCAAGGTGTCTCAGGAAGAAAAGTTCGAATTTCACAAAACCCTGAGTCGCAAATATTTTGCTGTGGATGACTATCAGGAGTTTGTAGAGAAAAACTTCAGTGATCTGGATGAACGGATGATTGCGTTTTATGACGAAAAATTTCCTGAGATTCTGCAGTTTGCCATAGAACATTCCAATTTCCCCGATGAAGAAAAAGGACAGTTCTACAACTATTACAAACACATGATGGATACCAAGTTCCGTGCCAATGCCAAAGAATATCTTAAAACGGTGGTTTTATGAGTTTTATGGAGAGCATGCGTCAGAGGGCACGCAGTTTAAAGCGCAGAATTATCCTGCCTGAAACCCAGGACAAGAGAGTAATTCTGGCGGCTTCTGAGCTTATCAAACAGGGATTGTGTGAGGTTCATCTTGTGGGAAACCCTCACAAGGTGGATCAGCACTCCTTGGATTTGAGCAAGGCCATCTGGCACAATCCTGATGATGAGACCCTTATCAAAAACCTTCAGGCTCAGTACTTTGAGCTAAGAAAAGATAAGGGTGTCACCTGGGTTGAAGCGGGCAGGCATCTGAAAAAGCCTATTACACTCGCAAGTATGCTGCTTAGGGAGAATATTGTGGACGGACTGGTATCCGGTTCGGATTCTCCTACGGCTGATGTTTTAAGGGCCGGGCTTCAGATCGTGAAACCGGCCAAGGGCATCAAAACTATATCCTCCTATTTTATTATGGTGTCCCCTGATAAAGAGTTTGGCGAAAATGGTCTGATGTTTTTTGCGGACTGTGGGGTTGTGCCCAATCCCTCAAGCGAACAGCTTTCCGATATTGCTATTTCCACGGCCACCAATTTTGAAACTCTGATCGGAGCTGTTCCCAGGCTAGCATTTTTGAGCTTTTCGACCAAAGGTTCCGCATCCCATGCCGATGTAAACAAGGTCACCGAAGGCTACAATCTGGCTTTAACCCGTAAATTACCTCACTGGGAATTTGATGGAGAACTTCAGGCCGACGCAGCTTTAGTACCAGCAGTTGGCCAGAAAAAGGCCCCAGGCAGCAAAGTTGCCGGTCAGGCCAATATCCTGATTTTTCCTGATTTGGATTCCGGAAATATTGGATACAAACTAGTACAGAGGTTTGGCCGGGCCGAGGCCTATGGACCCATGATACAAGGGCTGTCACGGCCTATGAATGATTTGTCCCGGGGTTGTAGTGTCGAGGACATTATCAATGTGTCTGTTCTGACCGCCATTCAGGTTTGATACACTGCGATATTCATCTTAAAGCCCGTTCCATTATCTGTGACTTCCACGGAACAAAACACAGTTTTCTGGAGCTTGAGGGACTGATGATGTTTCTGGCAGGCATAGCCAGGCAGAAACAGGTTTTTCGGGTAGAAATGATTGTAGGGCGAGGCCGTCAGGACGATATAGTCCTTCTTTCCTATCGGGATCTAGTCCTTGAAAAGCTGGAGCAGATCCCATTTGTTTCGCATTGGGAGATTCTGCCAAATCAGTTGGCCTCAGGATTTGTTTTCTGGTTCTCGGATCGGGTAGGATTAAATACTAAGCTCTCAACCATAAAACCAAGGAAAAAAAAGATGTCCGAAGCCTTAAAAGCCTTACGCAAGGAATTAAAGAAGGAAGAAGAAAAAAAATCCGTGGAAAATCTAATAGCTGAGTTGAAGCCAGCTACCCCTATAACCCAAGGTCTGGATCCCCGCATACAGAATCTTGAATCCCTTTTGGAAATGGACTGGAATGAAAAAGCGGTGATGAGTCTCTTAAGAGAACTTGACTCCGAAAAAAGAAAAGATTTGGAAGATCAGGTTCTGGATATGGTGGCTGACTTTGAGATCTATTTTTCTGAAGGGTTTCGCAAAGAATACATTCGCCGTTCCCATGCGGTAATTTTATAGGGGGATCGTGTTTCACTGTCTGTTCTATATTCTGATTCATTCCATATTGTGGACAGAACTGGAAAGCACTGAAATTGTGCCAGTGATACAGCCTATCCTGCCAGAAAAATCTACACTGAACCGACCGGCATTTGATGATGCAGAGCGACTGTTTCTGGCTAAAAATCCCGAACTTAAGGTGGGCATTGATCCCAATCGTGTACCATTTGGATTTCTTTCACAAAACGGAGAGTTTCAAGGACTGTCTTCCGATGTACTGCAACACATTTCTTCCCTGACCAACCTTAAATTTGTTCCGGTGGTTTCCCGTTCCTGGCAGGAGGCTAACGATAAACTTTTGAGCGGGGAGCTACACTTTCTCGAAGGGCTGATGCTGACCCCAAATAGAAGCAGAGACTATCTGATGACCAGACCTTATTTCCAGAGCCCTGTAGTATTATTCTCTAGCAAAGCGGAAACTCCCTATCTGAACATGATTGATCTGAACACCAAAAAAGTATCCGTAGTTCAGGGGTATGGATCCAACGACTTCATGAAAGCAGACTGGCCCTCCATACAGCAGATTACTTTTGAAAATACATTGACAGCCTTAAGGGCAGTGGCACAGGGAGAGGCTGTAGCCCATCCAGCCTCCCTGACCCTGGGAAATTTTTTAATTGCCGAACACAGACTTCATGAACTGCATGTAGCCGGCGAAACCCCCTACTTTATCAACCTTTGTATGGGTGTATCAAAACACTATCCTGAACTTCACGGTATCCTGCAAAAATCACTGGACACTCTCACGGAGCAATTCAAGGAAGAGCTTAGGCAAAAATGGCTCAATCCTGGCTCATTTGCCCAGGCATCCACAGTCAAAGAAACCTCCAGTGAAAGAATCTTTATCCTGTTGTTTTTTTTGGCCCTTATCCTTTTAATATATCAGTTTATTACGATTCAGAAGCTGAAGTCTTCGCACTCTCAATAGGAAGTCCTGCTCTTTGGGCCGCCATAAACCCTCCTAAAAGATTTTTTACGGTAAAGCCTTTCTGTCTGAGGATTCTCTCCGCCAGATATCCTCTTTGCCCTTTGCGACAGCAGGTGATCAACAAAATATTTTTAGGCAGGCTCTCATAGGTTTCACGAAGATTTGAGAGGGGAAACAATAAGGCTCCTTTTAAGAAACCCTGCCTGTGCTCCATATCCTCCCTGACATCAACAATCTGATAAGGTTCTTTGAGATGAATCAGATCTTCGGGCACAATTCCAAAAGATTCACCCCGTCTAAGATTGGAGGCCACAAACCCGGCCACATTAACCGGATCGTTTGCGGATCCAAAGGGTGGAGCATAAGCCAGATCAAGTTCTTCCAGATCCTCAACTGCTAACCCCCCGGCCATAGCAACCGAAATTACATCAACTCGTCGATCTACCCCATTTAGACCAAGAATCTGGGCTCCCAGAATTTTTCCATCGTTTGAATTCCAGATCAACTTGGTTAAAATCGGGTTTGAACCTGGGTAGTAGGATGCATGATTTGGATCATAACTGAGGCTTACCCTTACTGAATCGCCAAATGCGGCTCTGGCCTGCATCAGATTTAATCCTGTAGAAGCGCATACCTCACTCAGGCAACGAACAATAGAAGTTCCCAAAACCTTGCCATACTTTTTGGGAGTACCAGAAGCATTGGAACCAGCAACCCTGCCCTGCCTGTTAGCCGGTCCTGCCAATGGCATTCTGACTTTTTTACCGCTGATTTTATGCTCTACCTCAACCATATCACCTACGGCATAGATATTAGGATCACTGCTTAACATGCTTTCATTGACCAAAATACCCCCAGCCTCACCTAACTTGAGGTTGGCCTGCCTGGCCAGATCAATCTCCGGTTTTACTCCAGCAGCCAGGATCACAAGCTGGGAAATCAGAGTGCTACCATCAGACAGTGTAACCTGATTGTTATCGATTCCCGTAAGACTTGTAGAACTCAAAATTCGTAGGCCTCTATCCATGAGCCGTTTCTGAAATTCAGCCCCAATATCAGGATCAAGCATAGGCATAACATGGTTCTGCCTTTCAAGTACTGTAACCTCAATACCTCTATGCATCAGGGCTTCTGCCATTTCAAGTCCAATAAACCCACCGCCGGCAACTACAGCCTGCCGAACCTGAAACTGATGGATCTTTTTATCAATTAAAAACATGTCTTCTACGGAGCGAAGGCTGGCCACATGAGGGAGATCAGCCCCGGGGACAGGCAGACGGATTGGCAAAGCCCCCTGGGAAAGAATCAGCTTGTCATAGGACACTTCAATCTCTTTACCTGAGTCTGATTTTACAGTTACTGTCTTACGGTCAGGATCAATAGACAATGCTTCATGGCCTAGGTGAACCCGCACCCGGTATTTGGACCAGAATTTTTGCGGATCCATCAGAAGAAGACTATTGGAATCCTCAATTTCTCGGCCAATCCAGTAGGGAAGCCCACAATTGGCATAGGATACATACTGACCCCGTTCATAGATTTCAATGGTAGCGTCTTCATTACATCGTCTGGCCTTGGCCGCTGCGGTTGCTCCCCCAGCTACTCCACCAATCACAACAATCTTTAAACTCATGGCTACTCCTTTTTTTGAGATCTTCACAATACACCTAACTAAAAGGTCAAACCATGCCCCAGAACATGATTTGACAAGTTTTCCCTTTACTTGACAGGAGCTGAATAAACTTTATACTGGATCATATACAAGCGAGGTCTTCATGCGCGCATACATTCTTGCAATTCTATCCTTGATAGCAATTGGCCTGACGGGCTGTAACAAGCAAATTGACTCCAGTCGGGCACTAGCCACCATTAGGGCAATCCATGGAGATGTATTTTACCACCCTGCCGATCTGGACTCCAGAATCAAACTTCAAACCAGTGATGTTTCCCGTTCTCTTTTTCATCTGGACAAACTAGTCGTCGGTAAGGATTCTTTTTTGCATTTGCAGTTTGATGATCAGGGAGACTTGTTTATTGAGCCTGAGAGTACCTTAATTGTTCAAAGACCAGAGCCAAACACAAGATTTAAGGTATTTGCCAAACTGGTTTCAGGAATTTTTTCCTGTTTTGTGGAAAAGCAGAACAGCAATTTTGCAGTACAGACTCCCGTAACTGTAGCCGGTGTTTTAGGCACTGCTTTTCGCGTAGAAGTCAGTACAGAGGCAACCGAGATTGCTCTAGTGGAGTCCCGCTCCGGTATTGAGCTTCAAAGTTTGGAACAAGATCTAAAAATGCCTCCCTTGCTGACTATGGGAACTACAGCTACCGGTGGTATTTCCGGTTCTGCAATCTCTATTCGGGAAGCTCTGACCATGGAATCAGCACCAAGAATTGCTGAGGGAATCCGAAAAATTGAAAATATCCACGAATACAGTTATCTGGCCGGGTATGCTGCCTCCCAGCCTGTGCGCAAAGCTCTATTAGACTATAATGTGCGCACAACTACGATTCAGAGATAAGTTAAATCACAATGGTTCGTCGTGGATTGTCTCTAGTTGAGATTATCATTGCTTCCGTCATATTATCAGCCGGAATCATTCCCATGTATTCGATGATGTCCAATACGAACCGGCAGTTCGACAGGCAAAGCAAATTTGCCCAGGCCCACTACCTGGCCCGTAGTGTTCTGGAAAGACTCATTGCTATTGCACCTAATGGGCTACAGCAGATTCCGGCCCACAATGAATTTTTAAGTATTGTCCCACAGCCAGGGACCCCACTTTCTCCCTGGTTTTCTACAGCTTCGGCCTTTCCTTTAAACGAAGATGTTTCCCCGGTTCTTAGTCAGGATTTGTCAACATTCAGGATCAGTGTACAACTCCTGCCAATCAAGGGAGCGGAGCAGCAGAAGGCCAGAATGGCCCGGGTGGAAATTCTTTATGATGTAATGGGTGCCAAGGAAAAATCCCGTGTGGTACTACAGACACTGGTATCGGAATATGTCAGTATCTAAATCACAAAAAGGGTTCTCCATGCTGGAAATTATAGTAGTGATTTCTATTCTGGTAATACTTCTGGCCGTGGCATTTATGGGTTCTAGGGGACGGGACAGCGGATCTGTCAAACGCATGGATCAGATTCAGTCCATGGGTCAGATGAAGCGGATTTCAGCATTTTTGAACAAGGAACTCAAAGAGTGTGATGAAATCCTTCTGCCTCTCCCGCAAAAGGGTAGCCCCGTGCTGGCCTGTAGAAAAAAAAGTGGGCAGATTGCTCAGTATTACGCCGATACAACGGGAAACTTTGTTTATAGAGCTGCCCCTTCAGAAAATCCTCAAGAACAGATAGTTGCCAGAAAAATGAATGCCAGGACCCAGCTTAAACAAATTGAGTTTCGGCTAGGTGTCGGAGATTCAATTGAATTTTTTGCCCGATTGAGTATTTTGGAATCAGGACAGGAACAGAATCTTCTGGAGTTTGTAGATGCATTTACGACCCGCCGCTAGACTCCTTTATTCCAGGCAGGGGTTTGTGATCCCCCTGATTGTCATCGGTCTGATGATCAGTATGGGATTTTTGCTGGTCTATAACACAAGCTTAAGAGACTCCAGGGCTCTTGACTCCCTAAGTGAGGGAGATATGCGCTCCTATTACACTGCCGAAGCCGGGTTTCAGACCTTTCTTATAAGGCTAAGACAAAACCCCCGTTATGAGGATCGGTTTTACCAACCAGCCCGTTCTGCTAATGGTTCCCAGGAATTTGTGAGTGATCCTGTACATGGTAGAGGTGAATTTCAATGGTTTGTTGATGAAATCAGGGAAGGTGATTTGTTTTCCCACCTCTTTCTTCTAGTCCGAGGTATTCACCATTCTTCACAGACCAAAAATGTAACTCTTTTAAAATCCAGTCTGAAGTATTCCCCTCCCCCTCCAACCCCCGATGGAGTAGAGCCGGTAATTGTGGTGGAATCGCGACAGGTACTTACCAAACAGGAGCTGTTAAGGTACCTTATGGATCCTAAATTCAAACGGCTGTTTGAAGAAAACGGACAGATGCCAGCCTCCATAACATCCCTGATCGAATTTCTTATGAATAACGATCTGGAATCCATAGACTTTGCTACACAGGGAAGTCTACTTTCTGCCGTGGCCAGAGTGGAAAGTATCAACACCAGGATTCGTCAATGGAGAACCTATCTTCAGGCTACAAAACCGGACTTTGCCCAGAAGATGGAGCATATAGCCGCCAATATCCGCGATGGCACTTTAGGGGTGATGGATTCCATGGCCCTCATTCCCAAACTAGAGGATATAGATGCACTGATTCAGCAGGATGGTAGCAAGGCTGGGTTTCAGACCGTGCTTGATAACCTAAGAGCCCTGGATCCTTCCGTCCGTGAAAACGCTTCCAAGACAGTTTTAAAACGCAAGCTCACCGGTATGGGCCGAAATCTGCGATTTACCACAGAATCCGATTCTGAACTACGAAATCTCATGCCAGCATCAGGTACTGGTCTTGATCTGGCCAGAGCCCTGGATCTGATCTGGTCACGGCTTGAAGACAAAAGCATTCATGGGCTCAAGGCCTATCTTACCGAGCAGGATTTAAAAATTCATCTTGGCAACCAGACTCTACCTGTGGAATATCTCTTAAAAATGTTTGAACAGGATATGGATCCATCCACTACCCTTTTGGAGGGGAATGATACAGCCAGACAGGGTTCCAGTTCCGATATTGCCAGTGTACCCGCTCAGGAACTGGAGACTTCAGAATCTTCAGTTTCTTATGGCACTTCCACCAGTGTCAGCCTAGGCCATACTTCCGAGCCTTATTCCAGTGAAGAACCATCTTCCAGTTCAACCTCCTCAACGGATTCCGTGTCTTCAGCCATGAACAATCCGGCACTGGACGACTACCAGAATGAACGGGCAAAAAACAATGCCTTTCGCGAGCTTCTGAATGAATTTTATCTTGAAGACGGGGTAGGAGTGTTTCAGGATATTGAAGAAGGAGTGGATTACGCCAGTATGGGAGATTCTGGAAAAGGATTTTTGGGGGCATACCTGCAAAGGGTAAGAATGGATCTGGAACAGTTTCGCCTCCAGAAGATGATTATGGCAGATCGGCAGCCCACCAAAGAAGAATATGCTCTGTTTCGCCAACAAAACCCACTGCCAAACCGTAAAGTAATTGAGAACATAGGAAAAACCATTGATGATATGATTACATCCGGCCAGTACAAATTTTATCAGAACGCCCATGTGACAGGTTCGATATCGGGCCGTAGCACGGTGCGCTGGACACAGATTGAAATGCCTAGGGAAATCCTCAGGCAGGAACTTGTGATGAAAGTTACTAACATCCGTCCATTGCCTACTAACAATGATTCCTTCCTTAAAACATTTGATAACAGCACCTGGGGAGATTCCTCTGCCCATTCAAGCATTGGAGTGGCAAGGGACAGTTCTGGCAGAAAGCTCGACGAAAAAATGTTTCTGGTAGATGTTAAAACCGGAGAGAGGATTTATATGCTGGATTACCTGCAATCCAGACTTAAATAAATGAATCTGATATTACTCTTATTTCTACACCTCTTTTCCTCTCTGGTTTTTGGTATCAGCTCCGAGGATCTCAAAGTAAGTGCAACCGTGCGACTCATGGAAGCCATGGTTCTGGAAAGTCACAGATATCCAAAATTTGCAGGACAATTTCTGATTCTTGCCAAAAACCCGGATGATGTCCGTGAGCTGGAATCAGAACTGAAAAACCTGCCGGAACTCAGTGTTTCCGTGCGCTCCATGATCAGTGCTAGCGACGAATTTGACTTTTTATTTATTCATGGAATTACAGAACAGATCATTCCCCCTTCCTTAAGCTTTACCAACCGTCACGAAAATCTGAAGCAGGGTGTGTTTATTGCTTTGCTAAAAGATGGGTTGCAACCAAGAATTCACTTGTCTGTCCCAGTTTTAAAAGCCCTGAAAATTTATTATCCACTACCCCTCTTACGCCTGACTGTGCTTTGGGAAAATACATGAAATCAGGAGGGCTTGGCAGGAAACTATTAGGTATA
>JACFNL010000077.1:0-10661 GCA_019454875.1 Candidatus Cloacimonadota bacterium
CCCGCCGTCTCATTGGCCGTTTGCTCTTTAATCATATTCTGGATCCATCAAGTCCATTTCCTGGGCAAAACATTACCGGATTGGAGACCTTACACATGTCTTTAGTCCATCGTGGCCCCACCTCACAATGTCAAATTGGAGAATGTGGCAATATAAAAATTGATGCTCTGATTCTGGTGGTGCAGCAATGAAACACATAGATAAATCCCTGATTGTTTTTTTGTTAATCACTGGTATCAGTCTTATGTTTTTTGCTGGCTGTGGTACAAACGGTTCCGAGTCTTTACAAAGCCTTAACGATATCCGTAATCCCGATATTGTAAAAAATGTGCAGGTTTTTCCTCTGCACCGCAAGGTCAGGTTCAGCTGGGATGCCGATCCTAATCCGAACATCATTGGTTACAAAATCTACCGTGCCACCGGTGGGGCCATTGATTTTGTGGAAATTGCCACCGTAAGTCAGATGCCTAATCCCTGGTATCTGGATGAGGGTGATGATCAGAACAAGGATGGTATTGGTGATGGACTGGAAAACAATGTTTTAGTCTATTACAAGATCACTGGTCTTGATAGAAATGGAAGAGAAAGTCCCGTAGGAAGTTCTGCCGGATACCCTGCCATTCCCGGTAGCGTAATCCTTGAGGAATCCATAAACATCGGGGTTCAGGACATTAAAATTTTCGCCACCTACAATCAGGTCTTTTTGGCCTGGACTCCTGTTGTTCATACCCAGTTATCTGGATACAATGTCTACCGTTCTACCTCAGGGCAAAATTCAGGCATGCAAAAAATTGCCTACATTCCCAAGGAACAATCCAGTTTTATAGATGGTGGGGTTTCGCCTTCGGAAGGGTACAGATACGAGGTTTCCCCGGTGTTTAATCAATTAAGCAGCGGCTCTAATACGAGTATCAGTGCAGGCTTTTTAGAAGGCCTTCGCTCTCAGAGTAAAATTGCCAATCCCCGGTTTGGCAATGCCACTATTCCAAAACCTCCCGGGTCCTCTCCTTTGGCCGCATTTGGTATCAAAGCCGAGGTTACGGTTTTAAACTCCTCATCAGGGGTACTGCTTCAATTCACACGGCCTACGGGTAACATTGATGGTTCCACCCTGCCCGATCATAAAACCGGGGAAGATGACTTAATCAATGGAGCATATCTGATTTTTCGTTCCGACAAACTGTATGGCAAGTATGATTTAGTGGGAATTGTGGAAAATGTGGGATCCCAGTCCATCAGTGACTATTTTGACCCTTATGGGAAAGATTCCCATTATTATTATGTCCTCGTTGGTGACAGTTCGGGCAATCTATCCGATCGATCCGATATAGCATCCGCTCTGGCAGCAGTTCCACCAGCAACAGTGCGTGACCCGGTTGCCCGTGCTTCAGAAAGTTTTGGGGGAATTGTAATTTCCTTTGGCCCAAACAGCAGTACGGGAACAGACAGCAATACCTACAATATCTACCGTTCCACCGAAATTGAACGGGGCTATGTGGCCATCCGTCATGGTTTTCCTGATGAAGACCCATTAGCCAATAAAATTCAGTTTACCGATTTAAGCCCTGAGTTGATGATAGGCCAGACCTACTATTACAAGGTATCTGTATCCAGAAATGGTATGGAAAGTTCTCTTTCCAGCCCAGCGGCGGCAAGCCCTGGCCCTGCCCGTGGACTGGTTGTACTTCAAGGTGAAAATGCCGCCATCTGGATCTCACCTTTTCCGGGAGCACAAATCCCTCCAGCAAACCATCCGGGGCAGTTCTGGCCCGATCACTGGGTCCGTTCCAATACAAACGGGGGACGGGATCTCAGAATTTTTCGTGAAGGATTACATGCACCCTATCTTGGAAATGGTGTTCTGAAAATCGAACCACAGGAAGCAGCCAGTGCCAGTATCATCAAGGGGGAAAGGGTTGATTTGGAATGGAGAGTAGATATCCGTACCATTGTAGATCCCACAAGTCCCGGCCTGACCCCACTTACTACCGGCACAGTAACTGCTGATGTCTGGCTTTTTACGGCGGATGATGAATCAACAGGACAATACAAAATATTTCTGGACAGTCCATCGGAAATTGTTCTTGCCAATGGTCTGCGCCGCAACAGCCCACCGGGGCAAGATGGCTTTTTTAACGGAATCCAGGCCGAAATCAACTTTCGTGACAGTTCTACCTCAAGACCTCTACGGCCCAACCGCCGTATGATCGGAACCATGAACTTCAATTTTTTGAATGACACTGGTACCAATGGTCTGGCCGACACAGAAACTGTCTACATGAGCATAGTTCACTCTGGACCAGTGGGCACAGCCTCCAACTTTGGTAGTCTCAAGCTTGATGCTTTGGTATTGGTGATCCATTAGTCAAAAATAGGATTGAAAAATACTAGTTTGTGATACTATGCGCACATGGAGCATGGAACCATATTTTGTACCCACTGCCAGGAGTCCTGTGAGGAAGGCCCTTATCTAAACGACCTTGGTCAGAGTTTCTGCTGTCTTGGATGTAGAGAAGTCCATGCAATTCTGATTCAAGCCGGATTAACTGGGGTGTATTCAATTCCAGACTCTCCCCTTCCCAAGGCCACAGATTATAATTACAACCGGGCTATTTTAAAGGATCCTTCATTGGTAAGGGATCTTCTGGATCTGCATAGTGAAAAACTGCACCGAATCCGATTAAAACTTCCGGCGATTCGCTGTGCTGCCTGTTTGTGGCTTCTGGAAAAACTGGGAGTGATTCTTCCCGGCATTTTGCAGTCAAGACTCAATTTTGCCAAGCAGGAGTTGAGTCTGGCCTGGGATCCAGGTGTTACCAATCTTTATTCCATTGTCTGTCTTCTTGACAGACTCGGGTATCCACCTGAACTGAATATGGGCCAGAACAAAGAAGGAGAGGATAAGGAATACAAAACCAGAATGCTGGAAATTGCCGTAGCTGGATTCTGTTTTGGAAATATAATGCTTTTAGCATTTCCTGAGTATCTGGCTCTTTTATCCAAAGAAACCGTGGACCCTGCCTTAAAAGACTTCTTTTTGCTTTTGCAGTCCGGCTTATCCATTCCCGTTATGGGTCTGGCGATCAGGACATGGGGAAAAGTTTTTGTCCGTCCCCAACCCCTTAAAAGCCTTGATCTACCCATTATCATCGGGATTTTAGTAATTTATCTTGTCAGCATGTACCAGATTCTGATCCTTAATGTTTCAGGATATCTTGACTCCTTAAGTGGACTGGTTTTCTTTTTATTATTGGGAAGAAGAGTCCAGAAAATTTCTTATGACAGGATTATCTTTGATCGGGATTATCAGGACTGGCTGCCTTTGGGTGTAGATGTTGTGAAAAATGGACATATCCATCCCACACCGGTTTCTCAAATCAAATCAGGCGATCAAATCAGAATCCCGCACCAGGCAATTCTTCCCTGTGATGCCACCCTCATAAGTGAAGAAGCTTTGTTTGATTTCAGCTTTATCACCGGTGAGCAGGAACCTGTGCCTTTAAAAAAAGACTCCCAGGTTTTTGCCGGGGCCAAAATCCTGTCCCCCTACTCGGAATTTTATGTTAAAAAAACCGTGTCCCAAAGTTATCTGAGCAGTATATGGAGTGAGAATCAAAAACAAACTACCGAAGGGATGGGAATCCAGGAATCAATCGCCCAGAACTTCTCCCCTGCCTTGCTAGTATTGGCTGTATCCGGATTTTTGTTCTGGCTGCCTACAGGCTGGAATGAAGCATTGATGGTATTTGCTGCCGTTCTGATTGTTGCCTGCCCCTGTGCATTGGCATTGGCAACACCTATTGGTCTTGGACTTGGGGTAAGAAAACTGGCTTCTTTAGGTCTGTTTCTTCGTGATACCAGGGCTTTGGAACAATTAATTCAGATCCGCTCCTGCATCTTTGACAAAACAGGAACACTGACTCAGGCTCTTGGCAGTGAAATTGAAATCATTTACGGGCAGCCAGACTCTGATGCTTTGGCAGCCTTTCGATCTTTAGCTGCCTGTTCCTCCCATCCTCTGTCCCGAAGAATTTCTGAATGGCTTAAGGATTACCCACAGCTTGAGGTTTTGGACTTTGTTGAAATTTCTGGTAGTGGTATCAGTGGTACAGTCAACTCATTGACCGTGGCTCTAGGAACAGTTGATTTTGTAAAACCCCAATCCCGGGAACTGTTTCCGAAAGGTTCATTGATGATGAAATACGGGGAAAATGAGGTGGTTTTGCAATTTAAGCCCCTGTTACGGCCCGGTATATTACAAATGTTAAAGGACTTATCCTCCAGTCTACCCATCTATATGCTTTCAGGCGATCGCTCCTCCCAAGCCAGGGTATTTACCTCTGTATTTGAAGAAAAAAACATACTTATGAGCCAGACCCCCGCTATGAAACGGGAGTTTGTACAAAAACTGAATCAGGATGGATATAAGCCCTTAGTGATAGGGGATGGGCTCAATGATACCGGGGCTTTTGCCGAATCCTGCTGCAGTCTGGCAGTGATTGAAAAATCTGGTAGTCTATTCCCTACGGCCGATGGTATACTCGCATCTGAAATGTTATATTATCTTCCACAAATGCTGAATCTGGCCCACAAACATCATTTGATTATTAAAGCCAGTCTATTCATTTCATTTCTTTATAATCTTATTGGGTTATCCTTTGCGCTCAGCGGCCTTTTAGAGCCTGTAGTCTGCGCCATTCTGATGCCCCTAAGCTCCCTGTCCGTTGCTATATTTTCTGCTATATTGTCTTCAGTATTTACTAGACAGGTACAGGTGCCATGGAAATTTCATTCTTCCTGATCCTGATTAGCCTTGGGGTTGCCCTGATTTTTTTGGGCTTCTTCTTCTGGGCCGTTACGAACGGACAGTACGAAGATGTGGCCTCCCCACCCTTAAGAATATTGTTTGATGGCGATTTGGCAGAAGTTGTAACAGAAAGGGAACATGATGAACCAGACAAACCAGGGGTTTGAAACCGTCTACTATGACAACAAAACGGTCAGAGATTTTGCTCTGGCCTGTGTAGGATGGGGACTAATCGGTATGATTGTAGGGCTTTTAATTGCTCTACAACTACCATTACCAGGTCTCAATTTTGCGGAACAGTTCAGTTTTGGCCGTTTGAGGCCATTACATACAAATGCCGTGATTTTTGCCTTTGTAGGCAATGCCATCTTTTTTGGGGTGTATTACTCCATGCCACGGCTTTTAAAGACACCAATGGCCAATCCATTGTTAAGCCGCCTGCATTTCTGGGGCTGGCAACTCATCATTCTTTTGGCTGCCATCAGCTACCCCTTAGGTATTACTACTTCCAAGGAATATGCAGAACTGGAGTGGCCTATTGATATTCTGATTACCATTGTCTGGGTGATCTTTGGCCTGAACATGATTCTGACTATCCTGAAAAGACGGGAACAGCATATGTATGTGGCAATCTGGTTTTACCTGGCCAGTTTTATTGCCGTTGCCATTTTGCATGTCGTCAACTCTTTGGCAATTCCCGTGAGCCTTACCAAAAGTTATTCCGTGTTTGCCGGGGTACAGGATGCACTGGTACAGTGGTGGTATGGACACAATGCTGTAGCATTTTTTCTGACCACCCCTTACCTGGGTTTAATGTATTATTTTTTACCCAAGGCTTCGGGTAGACCCATTTATTCCTACCGTCTCTCTATCATTCACTTCTGGTCTTTGGTGTTTATCTACATCTGGGCTGGCCCTCACCATCTTTTGTATACAGCCGTTCCTGGCTGGGCCCAGTCTTTGGGCGTGGTGTTTTCCATTATGCTGATCGCCCCTTCCTGGGGGGGATGTTAAATGGACTTCTGACCCTACGGGGTGCCTGGGATGTGGTACGGCAGGATCCTATCCTGAAGTTTATGGTAGTGGCAGTTACATCTTATGGGATGGTGACCTTTGAAGGTCCAATGATGTCACTAAAAAGCTTCAACGGGCTGGTTCACTACACGGACTATATTGTGGGCCATGTTCATAACGGGGCCCTGGGCTGGAATGGTATGCTTACCTTTGGAATTCTTTACTGGATGCTTCCCAGAATCTACCAGACCAGGCTGTATTCAGTGTCATTAGCCAATGCTCACTTCTGGCTGGCCACCCTAGGTATGGTTCTTTATGTAATCTCCATGTATTTCAGTGGTTTTGTTCAGGGGCTTATGTGGAAACAGGTGGAACCAGACGGGTTTTTAACCTACCGCGATTTTCTGGAAACCGTAATTCATATCGTACCTCTGTACTGGATTCGTGCCCTGGGCGGAGTCATCTATATCCTTGGTGTACTTATCATGATCTACAATCTGGTAAAAACCATGAGCCAGGGGAAACTTCTGGAGCAGGAGCCTGCCCAGGTTCCCCAGAGCATAGTTGAATTTGAGGGGCACCCTGAATCCATTTTTGCCGTAGTACACAGGAATCTGGAAAAAATGCCAATTCCATTTATTGTGGCCACCTTTGTTGCCGCAGCCGCCGGGGGCATCCTGGAACTAGTTCCAGCAGTTCTTCTGGAAAAGATTGCGCCTACCCAGGCCTTAGTGACTCCCTACCGGCCCTTGGAACTGGAAGGTCGGGATATTTATGTCAGAGAGGGATGTTATACATGCCACTCCCAGATGGTTCGTCCCTTTATATCTGAGAAAATTCGCTACGGTGATCCTTCCCTTGCAGGCGAATTTGTTTATGACCACCCCTTCCAGTGGGGATCCAAACGGATTGGGCCGGACCTGCACAGGGTAGGCGGAAAATATTCCAATGCCTGGCATTACAACCACATGGTGGATCCAACCTCAACTTCTCCAGGTTCTATCATGCCTGCTTATGCCTTTATGGCCGAAAGGGCACTTGATACAAGTCTTACCAAAAGAAAACTTGAGGTCATGTCCATGCTTGGGGTTCCTTACACACAGGAAAACATTGATCAGGCAGTCACTGACTTAAAGCAGCAGGCTGAAGAAATTGCCTTAGATTTACAATCCAATGGAGTTGCTGCCCTTGCGGATACAGAAATTATCGCCCTGATAGCCTACCTGCAGAAGTTAGGAATCCGCATAGAGGAGAAGAAATAATGAGTACTTTTTTAGCTACAAAAGAGGGTCTGGGGATATTTCCCACCATGGCTCTGATTCTGTTTGTTGTCGCATTTGCCTTAATTCTTCACCATACATTTACCCTAACTAACCAGGATGTAAGAAAGTTCGAGAATCTGCCTCTGGCAGAGGAGGATAGGTCATGAAACCACTCAAGCCCTATGATGATATCGTAGAATTGGATAATGTATTACCTCCCTGGTGGCTGGGTCTGTTTTACATCTCTATTATCTTTTCCTTGATCTATCTTCTTGGTTACCATCTTTTTCATGCCTTTGATTCCCAGGAAGCTGAATTTAAGGCCGAACAGATTGCCCTGGAACAATCCATGCAAAGGGTTTCGGCCAAGGCACTGGCTAAGGAAAATACTCAGGGAGGCTCTGAGACTTCCACGGCCAATCTGGAAAAAGGGAAACTTATCTTCTCCAAAAACTGCGCAAGCTGTCACGGACCTAATGGAGAAGGTGGAATTGGTCCAAGTTTTAACGACAAGGTCTGGATCCATGGTGGGGATTTGGCTTCAATTCAGAACATCGTTCGGGTTGGAGTGCCTGAAAAGGGTATGATTCCCTGGCAGAATGCTTTAAGACCCCAGGAAATTCTTGAGGTTTCAGCATTTGTCAAATCTTTGGAAAAGGAAAACTGACATGGGTTCGGAAGACTTCAGGGACAGAATAGCCACAGTTAATCAGGAAGGCAAAAGACATTGGATCTATGCCAAAAAACCAGCGGGGAAATACACTAACCGGCGCAAACTGATTGCAGCGGCATTAATTCTGTTCCTGGTGGGGATGCCGTTTATCAAGGTAAACGGCCTTCCCCTCTTCCTGTTTGATATTCTTAACCGTAAATTCCTGGTATTTGGAATGGCTTTCTGGCCCCAGGACTTTTTTCTGTTTGCCCTGGGCCTCATCAACATATTTTTGTTCATAATCGCCTTTACAGTAATATTTGGCCGACTCTGGTGCGGCTGGGCCTGTCCTCAGACCATCTTTCTCGAGATGGTGTTTCGACCTATAGAACACTTCATCGAAGGAGATCCCATTGCCCAGAAGAAGCTTAATGCCATGCCCTGGATCGGGGAAAAGCTGGTCAAAAAAGGCATAAAAACCATCATCTATCTTGCATTGTCCTTTCTGGTAGGTAATATTTTACTGGCCTGGATCATTGGGGTGGATGCCTTGATCCCCATTGTGACTTCATCTCCTGCCAAGCATCTAAACGGCTTTTTGGCCATGCTTGGTTTTACGGGGATATTTTATTTTATCTTTTCCTGGTTTCGTGAACAGGCCTGCGTGATTGTCTGCCCTTATGCCAGATTGCAGGGAGTGTTATTGGATCAGAACTCCTTACAGGTAACCTATGATTTTGTCCGTGGCGAACCTAGAGGGAAAAAAGGAAGTGGTGGAGACTGTGTAGACTGTTTCCAGTGTGTGGCCGTCTGTCCAACCGGAATTGATATCCGAAACGGCAGCCAGCTTGAATGTGTCAACTGTACAGCCTGTATTGATGCCTGCGACAACATCATGGACAAGGTCAAACAGGATCGGGGACTTATCCGTTACGCCACCCAGGCCGAACTCACGCACAAGACCCCCTGGCATGTAAGCAACCGTGGTAAAGCTTACTTGTTGATTCAAATCCTGGCTCTGAGTCTGTTTTTTTATAAACTGATAGTCCGGCCTCCGGTTGAGTTAAACCTGATTCGTGTTCGGGGTATGCTCGAACAGCACCTCCAGGATGGCACAGTTTCCAATGCTTACACCTTAAGGCTTTTGAACAAAACCCTTAAACCCCAGTCTATGACATTAAAGATTTTATCCCCTGAAAATGGAATCTTAAGAAGTGGTTCCGAGAAGCTTCAGGTTAATCCTTTTGATATGGACAGCCGCACGATCTTTATTGCTTTCCCTGAAGGCAGTCTGCCTAAAGGAACAACCAAAATTGAGCTGCAATGGTCTTTGGACTCCGAGCCACACACGGGAAAGCTGGAAAGTTCCTTTCTCATCAGCAATCAAAAAAAGGAACCCTAAAATCCAGTAGAATGGAATTTCTACCCTTTTTTTTACTAGGACTGGCAACCAACCTTCATTGCCTTGGCATGTGTGGTCCACTCGCCCTGGCATTGCCAGGGATCGGGGCAAAAACCTCAGGGATTTTTATCTGGCACCTGGGTAGAATTCTGGGATATGGTCTTCTTGGGCTTGTTTGCGGATTTGCCGGGCAGACCATCACGGTTTTAGGTATCAGCCCCATGTTTAGCCTGATTCTTGGATTCCTTTTGCTGCTCATGTATCTGTTTCCCAAAAAATTCCGAGGCTTAAGAACTCCTGAAAAGCTGGAAAGGTTTTTGGCCTATGTACGAGGCAAATGGGTCTATCTGTTACAGTCACGGGGGCAAAAGAGTTTTTTCTGGGTAGGACTGTTTCACTTCCTGCTACCCTGTGGCCTTCTTTATGGGGCCTTGTTAATGGCAATGGCTTTGGGAAATCCCCTGGATTCCATGACTGGCATGCTGATTTTTGCCATTTCAACCCATCCCCTGCTTTTAGCACTCTCTCTTGGTGCCAATTTTTCTTTTGTAAAAAGGCTCACAAGCAGAAGCAAACAGTTAGGCATCCTGATCCTGGCTGCCTGGTTAATCCTAAGAGGCATGGGTCTTTTAGGTCACCCCGTTTTGGCACCAGGTACTAGCTCAGCGGATAACCTGATCTGCCTGCCCAAAATAACTGGCAATCCTTGAAATCAGTAAATCTAAACCATCAGGATATAAATGGCAGGCATCAAAAAAATACTCTTTGGGGATAGAATCCCAAAACGAAATATACTCAATATCTATAAGTGAATCTTCAAGCTGGGATTTTCTTTGGTTCATACATTCCTGTGAGGATACTCTCTTAATATCCGCTGGCTGAAGCATAAAATAAAACCTTGTCTCAGGATTTTTTGTCTTAAGATTTATTATCCCCGATAAAATCTCATCCGTATTTAAATCCCGACAGATATCTCTTTGCCAGATGGCTCTGTAAACCTTATTAAGAAACAAAGAATCCCCAATCCAGGAACCAGGTTTTAGTACCTGCATTCGCCTAAGTCGTAATTCTTCCTGAAGACCAACATCTAAAATATCGTTAAATCCAGATAAAAAGACTACCCTGGGTGGTAAATCCTCTCTGTTTAAAAGAATATATAACTCAGTTTTTAGGGTTCGACCCGGTGCAGCTTCTAAACAGACATCCATGCCTAAACCCTCGGTAAGCTTGGCCTGCATATCCACTTTGGTGGGCCCATATCCATAAACTAAAGAACCACCTGACACCAGAATCTCACAGGCTTTTTGCTCCTTGTTTTGAGCCGGTTTGGCAGAGGCTAGATTAAAGGCCTCAATAGCTGGTTCTGAATAAAAAATCAGCCCATCTTTAAGCGAAAAAAATATCCCTGTGCGCCAATAATGATGAAGTCTGGTACCTAATTCAATAAACAAAGGCACAAATAGAAGTGTCAGAAGGGCTTTTCTAAACATTTTTTCAGGGAGAGAAACAGGGAATCTTCATTTG
>JACFNL010000077.1:10710-16565 GCA_019454875.1 Candidatus Cloacimonadota bacterium
ACAGGATTATAGGCAGTAGAAGATGGGCTAAAGCATTGGGAAATCACGGTTTCTGTATCTTTCATCAGATTGCCTGTTAAAACGGTAACAACTTTTGCATCCTTTTTAATCATTTGAGATTTCACCAGTTTCTTCAAACCTGCAACCGAGGCACAGGATGCCGGTTCTGCCCCAATTCCCACCCTATCCACCATTGCCTTGGCCTCTAAAATCTCTTCATCCGTAACTGCTACAACACATCCATTGCTGTTCTCTATTGAGGTTTTAGCCCTTTTTACACTCACAGGATTTCCGATGCGAATGGCCGTAGCCACTGTTTCCGGAACTGTGCAAGCCTCAAATCTTAAAAATCCTGAGTTAAAATAATCCACAAAGGGAGAGGCTTTAGCTGCCTGAACTACGGCCAGACGGGGAAGTCTGTCAATCACTCCCCAATTGCGAAGCTCCATCAGAGCTTTGCCAAATGCAGAAACATTTCCCAGATTACCACCGGGTACAACAATCCAATCCGGTACTTCCCAGTTCAGATTTTCAAGTATTTCAAAAATAATGGTTTTTTGTCCCTCAAGACGGAAGGGATTTATAGAGTTCAAAAGCGCGATTCCCAGTCGGGGAGCCAAGGATTCGCACAACATCAAAGCTTCATCAAAATTTCCATCAATAGAAACGGTATTGGCACCATAGGCCAATGCCTGAGCCAGTTTGCCCATAGCAATTTTTCCCTTGGGCAAAAATACAAAAGCCTTCATGCCACAATATGCCGCATAACTGGCCATAGAAGCTGATGTATTTCCAGTGGAAGCACAGGCAACCCCCAGAAACCCACGAGCCTTGGCCACAGAAATGGCCACACACATGCCACGATCCTTAAAAGAACCAGTGGGATTTTCTCCCTCATGTTTTAACCAGAACCCATCGACTCCAGCAAATTCTGAGAGCCGGCGTGGAGAAAAATACATCCCCGTATTTCCCTCACCGCGACTTACCCGATGAACTGGGGCTAAATCAGCATGCCAGGCCGCATATCTCCAGACTCCAGACTGCATACCCAAAGATTTATCATCCAAAAGCTCCGTCAAAGGATTCACTCTGGTTTCTGAGAGTTTTAGCGACAATAATCCCTGACATTCACAACGCAAAGGAGATGTTTCTGCCGCATATAAAAAACCGCAGTCCTCACAGATACAATCAAACTTTTGCTGAAACAACCCTGGTCCCCCGTGTATCCACATTACAGATTCTGGTCTGCAAATCAATGCCTTTAGCTGCTGCAATATCTCTGGTTCTTTGTAATGCAGAACTAATCTTTAACTCATCATAGGACATAAAAAAAAGTGTTGGTCCGGCCCCACTGATACACAAAGTGAGTCCCAAATCCTCAAAAGCTGGTTTTAAAACCTTCAGGGCTGGAATCATGGAAGCACGGAAAGGCTCAACCAGATAATCTTTAAGACCTCTTTGCAAATCTGTTTCGTTCTCACTTATAAAACTGGATAACAAAGAAGCTTCACTACCAAGATTGGCAATGGTGGCCTTTTGGTCAAACTTGGAAGGAATTCTGGCCCGCGCTTCTTTTGTCGGAACCTCCATGGATATCTGTATCAAACCAATTTTGACACGGGGGCTGACTGGTATGGAAATTACATTTAATGGATCCACGGAGGTCACAGCAATAACCCCTCCTAAAAGCGAGGCCGCGACATTGTCTGCATGTCGGCCAGATACAAAGGACTCAGCTTCCAAACAGGCATTCAGGTAATCTTCTTTACATAAATCCCCTAACAATGCACCTACGGCCAGAGCCGCTGCCGCCGCACTTGCCCCACTGGAACCCAGTCCCGAATTTAAAGGCAGTCCCTTATGCAGACGGATCCCAATTCCACGATTTTTATGCGATGATCTCTTTAAAAGATAATCAGCCACTATGCCCACCGTATTTTTTTCCGCACTCGTGGGCAGCATCCCCTGATCCCCGGTAATCTCTAGTAACTGCACCCCTTCTGAACCCACAAAACAGGCCTGAACGGTATCTCCAAGCCCGGATACAGCCAGGCCAAGAACATCAAACCCGCAGCTTAAATTGCCAATGGATGCCGGGGCATAGGCCGTCACTGATTGCGGCTCGCTTAGTTGGGCACCTGACCACAAATACACGGATGGGACATGATTCTTTGAAAGAAACATCATTAAATCCCCAAAAACGGCAGCCGCTGTTCTTTCTACCCCAGCTCCAGGCCCAGAAATTTTTAAGGGATCCGAATCATACTGATGAGAATGGATCACAAGGAGGTTATTACAGCCCTTAATCCTGCCAAAATCAGATTGAAGCTCCAGGGATTCTACCAAAAGCCTGGCTGTATCCGGGCCTATTTCCCCCACTAGAGCAGAACAAAATCCCGTATCACAGCTAACTGTTTTCAAAAATGCCTCATCATAGTCTGGTAAAGATTTAAGAAACTCAGGTAAAGACTGCTGCATTGCTTTGTTTGGCAACAGCTTAGGAAACTGTACCTTGGTCTCAGTAAATCCACAATGTCGCGACAGGATACGAATCTTTCTTACAAAATCCTCAAGACTCAAATCATCTCGCGGATCCGGTTCTGTATACCCAAAACTCATGGCTTTGGGCAGGGCCTGAGAAAATTTCTGTCCCAAAGACAGCTCAGAAAACAGCCATGCCATAGTTCCCGATAATGAGGCTCTGATCCTGGTAATTTTATCCCCTGAATCAAGTTGTCTCTGCAAAAGCTCAATTACAGGCAGACCCGCAGAAACGGTGGCTTCATAACGAACGGACTTTTTAAATCGAGGATGTAAGAAGATAGAGGATGACTCGGAACCCAGAAGGGACTTGTTGCAAAACACGGCCTTGATGCCTGAATCCAGAAGAATCATCCAGTCGGACTCATCCCAGTCTGCGCCGGAGCAATCCAGTACTATGGCATCGGGGAAATCCTGGGAGAGCTGCCGGATATGATAGGGAATAATCAAGGTCGGTCTCTTTCCTGATACAACCCATTCATGAATCATGTCCTGGCTCTGGCAGATTCCCGAACTAAAAAGAACTGCCTCCAGTCTGATTCCTCGGCTGTACAACATTTTTGCAGTTGCCAGACCTACTTTTCCAGCTCCAATCAGAACAATTGGCTGATTCACTGGCAGGACTCACAAAGTTCGCTGTGAAGAACCTTCAAAGCTTCTTCCATATTCTGCCTGTCGATTACAAAAGAGATATTGTATTCCGAGGAACCCTGGGCAATAAGAATGATATTGATTCCATTAGCTCCCATCAATGAAAATACCTTGCCTGCAATTCCTGGAGTGCCAGCCATTCCTTCTCCCACCAAAGCCAATACACAAACATCCGTTCTAAAGACAATTCCATCAATTTCCTTGGAGAAAATTTCTCTGGAAAATTCCTCGGTTAAAGCCCTTTGGGCTACCGGTGCTTCATCCCTGTGAATCACCAGACAGATATTCTGTTCCGAACTGGCCTGGGAAATCATAAGTACATTGACTCTCTCGCGGGCCAAAGCTGAAAACAGCCGCCCGGCCATACCTGGAGTTCCGGCCATACCCAGGCCCTCTACAGTCACCAGGGCAATTCCAGGAATGGGGCTGATCGCCTTGATAGCAGGAGATGGATCACTGACTTTACCAACCACTGTGCCTAAATTGTTTAGATTGGCAAAATTCAGAATTCTGGCCTCAATCCCAGAATCCTTTAAGGGATGCATAGCTATTGGGTGAATTACCTTAGCTCCAAAATAAGAAAGTTCCGCCATTTCACTGTAAGACAGACGAGGTATCAGCCTGGCTTTTGGCATAAGTTTGGGATCCGCACTTAATATCCCATCGGTTTCTTTCAGATACCAGACCTCTTTTGCACCTAGGGCACTGCCTAGAATCGAGGCTGATAAGTCCGTCCCACCCCGACCAAGAGTTGTTGTTTGTCCATTGGGGGTTCTACCTGTAAACCCGGCTACCACTGGAAGAATTTTTTCCTCAACAAGCGGCTGAATCACCCGTCTGGCTTCACGGCCAGTTTCTATGAGCATAGGAATGGCATTTCCAAAACGGGCCTCAGTGACTATTACTTCTTCACCTAAAACTCTTCTGGCACAAACACCCTTCCCCATGAGATACATCGAAACCATCAAAGATGAGAACCTCTCTCCGTAGGACAAAATACGGTCTCGGGCACGGGGACTCACCTCAGCTAGCACACAGGTACTCTCCAAAAGTGATTTTAAATCAAGAAATTCAAGATCCAGCTCCCGCTTTAGATCCTCAGTGTCAATATCCATTTGTTTAATAACATCAAAATGCCTGTTTCTTAGATGAATCAGTCCATCCTGCAAATCTCCGGCCAGAGACTCCTCAGAAAAACGAATCAGTTCCAGCAGATGATTGGTCACCCCGTACAGGGCAGATACCACAAACACACAAGGGTTGGTGCCCGCCTTTTCAAACCAGGAAACACATCGGGAAAAACCGGAAGCATCGGCAAGGGAAGCCCCACCAAACTTAAGAATGAGCACAGAACCTCCTTAAAATGAATCCAGTGCCTCCTGCCTGCTGGGATACATCTCAATCAGCCTAGGCATTCCCACCAGTTCAAAAATTCTTAAAACCGCTGGTTGCAGGGCACACAGCTTTAAATCCCCACCACGGTCCCGTAATTCTTTCATAAACTTCAAGATGGCACCGATTCCTGAAGAATCAATGTATTCAATATGTGTCAAATCAAATAGCACCAGCCGTTCCTGGGCAATTTCTTTTCCCAGAGCCGCCACAAATGATTTCACAAGATTTGCTTCCAGCGAAGAATCCTTTGGAACAATAATCAGGATTCCGTTATCCTTTAAACTTGATATCTGTATCATATATTTTTCTCAGCTCACATTGTGCAAGAAATAGATTGGATTGGCAACTGTTTGGTGCTATAAGTGGTATTATGAAAATCATGCCAGTTCTGCTTTTTTTGCTTTTGAGTGTGAATCTTATTGCTGATAAAAGCCGTTATGTTTTCTCAAATCAGGATGATCGAGGAGTTTACCAAAACCTTGTCAGCCAGTCTGTAACCCAATCATTGAGTCTGACAGGACAGATCCTTATTGATGGGGCTACCATGGAGCCTGGGATCAATAATACATTTGAAATCTGGACCACTGGGGCCATACAGATAACCTCGACTACCCCCTCTCTTGTGGTGTCGAGCATACATCTGGATGAATACAACAACTACGGGGACTATATGCAAACGGTAAAAGTTCCCGGCTCTGAACTTTGGGTTTTGGTGGAGTTTTTGGTTAAAAATCAACCCCCTGTTCTGTCAGGGTTTCAAAAAATTCATCTCAGGGAAGTAGAGTCAGGCAAATATGCCTGCAATTTTCAACTCGTTTACAGCATTGATAAAACCGAAATTGAAAATCGTATCCCGGACAAAAATCGATCCGCATTAGAAGCCCGTATTACAGTGCTTCATCAAGGTGCCCCGGTTACGGCACAATCCAAAGTGCTTTCTATTGATAACTCGGCTGATGCCAGCACCGAACTTGAAAGCTCGGACAATTAAATCTTAAAAATACCCAATAAACAAAAAAGATCCGCTTGGAAGCGGATCTTTACAAATGGAGCCAAGGGGAGTCGAACCCCTGACCTTTTGAATGCCATTCAAACGCGCTACCAGCTGCGCCATGACCCCGTTGTAGGTGGAGGATTATATCAATGATTCATTCCTATGGCAAGCAAGAAATGCCCGCACAGCTCTGGCCCTGTGAGATACTTCATTTTTGTCCAACATACTGCGATCTGCAAGACTCAATCCATCCCTGAGATAAAATATGGGATCG
>JACFNL010000078.1:0-8857 GCA_019454875.1 Candidatus Cloacimonadota bacterium
TGCAGTGGGCAATAATTAGATTTTACCTTAGGAAAAACTTACGAGACACAACCTAGATGAATCTGTGAAGCATAACCTCCGGAAAAACCTCCAGCTCCGATCGTGTCCCAATTGCCCTCGTAATAATTTCTGACCGTTACCCCGCCACCATAAGCATTATCCGAAAAAGCCAGATAAGGTATATCGTTCTGATCCACTGCAAAACCCAGGTGGTTGTTAACCGAGGTTTCTGTCATGTTTGTTCCACCCAAAAAGACCCAGGTTGTGTACTGGGTATTGCTGATACTTGGAGCATCATTGATGGGTGAAATAGTCTGAACAAAAGTCTGGGTATGTGACAGACCCCCTGCAATGGCTGTCACGGAAATTGTGGCATTGCCATAAGCATCAGGAACGGGGGTGAAAATCAAAACATTTCCGCTTACCACAGGGGTGGAAACAATATCAGGATTAAGAGAACTTACAATATAGGTAATGGGGTCCCCGTCTGGATCAAAGGCTGTCAGAGTTACGGAATGTGGCCCAAAATCTTCATTCAACGCGGGAGAGGTTGGTGGACTCAAAACAGGAGCCTCATCTACATTCTCTACTACAACGCGAACCGGAACCGTAGTATAAACATTGCCTGAATTCATCTGCACAGAAAACTCATACATATTAAGTACATTGGCATCCAGAGGGTATTCATAGTCTGGGGCAGTAACAAACTCAACCTGACCCGAAGAATCAATCACAAAATGATTTTGGTCCGGTCCCCCGACAATGGCGAATTCAAGAAGCCCAACATCAGCCAAATAGCCTTCAATGTTCACCGCGCCAAGCTGATTCTCCAAGACAGAAACCACAATTGGTCCCAGTTCCTGATGTCTTACCGTAGTCCGGTTAGAAGCATTTATGTCCTTGTAGGCAAGATACAGTTTCCCGTCAGCATCGACCGCCATGGCTGTAAATCTGGTATCAGCAGTACTGATTCCTGTACTGGGTCCCACAAATTGCAGGGCATTATTGACATATTTTAAGACTACCGTATCCCCAGCGTTCAGATCAGGATTTCGTAAACCAACATAAATTTGATCGCGATTGTCTATCAGAAGTGTCACATATTTTTCATTGGTGCCGGCGGCAACGGGAGAACGGGCCAGTTCTACCCATCCACTTATCTCATGGTAACGGGCCAGGACCAGATCTGCGGCATTTTGATCAATATAAGCCAGATAAGGAGTGGCAAACCGGTCAACCACAATGCTTTGCCAGGCTGCATTGATTGCCAGTACATTTCCTCCTGTATTCAGATGCTTCCATACACCGTCCTCAAGACGGTGCACCCAGGTTCTACCACTATCAGGAGCATTACGATAGGCAATCACAGGGCGATTTAGAGGATCGATATCCAAACTGATAAAACTTGCATCACCTGAGGAGATATAGGCCTGGAACACATTGGACCACTGGCCCTCTGTAAATTTCATTACACTGGCCTTGCCCCCATTTGGGACATCTCTATACGCCACATAGGGAACATCATTGGTATCAATAGCCAGTTTTACATAAGTGGCCTCTCCAGGCGTAAACCCAGGACTTCCCACTGTATTCCAGTCCCCATTTTCAAATCGCATCAGAGTGGCTTTGCCAGAATGACCTCCATCCTGATAGGACAGGTGCAAAATACCAGAAGAGTCATAAGCCAGAGTGTGATAGGGAGCGGATTGAGAGGAAAATCCATCGGTTCCCACCGATGCCCATGTACTTCCATCCCATTTGCGAACAACAGCTAGAGGGTTGCCAAAGGAACTGTCACGATAAGACACAACTGGCATACCATCAGGAGCAATCACTAAAGAATGATGCTCAGCTGCACCAGCCGAAAAACCTGCATTACCCAATACTGGCCAGGTACTTACTCGTTCATTCAAAAACATAAGTTCATCAGCAACTGGGCTTACATCCACCAAAAAAGTTACTGAGGTGCTTAAGCCACTAGAGGACACCGATATCTCAATAGTAGCTGGCCCGTAACTATCTTGTACTGAATTCAGTAAAATGTATTTGTCCTGAACAAGCTTAACATCTACAACAGAAACATTTGAGGACTGCACCGTGACGGTCATGGTGTCACCCTCAAGATCAAAAAAGGTGGGGACAACCACAAAAAACCCAAAATCCTCGGAAAGTGCCAGATTCTCAAGCCCGTATAAAACTGGGGCCTCATCGACATTTTTAACCATGATACGGACGGGAACTGTAACCGATGAAAGCCCATCACTCACGCTGACATTGAGTCGATATGTTCCGTCTGCATCGGAATCACTGGGGTTTTCAAAATCAGGTGGTGATAAAAACAGAAGCTGATTGCCACTGATTTCAAACAGGGACACATCTGGCCCACCTTGCAAAGAGTAGGTGATTGGCTGATTCTCAATATCACCGGCATTTAAACTCAAGGCCAAAGACTGATTTTCCTCAGCATAGGCACTCCATCCCAGTTCTCTGAATTCATTTGCGACAATCCTGACTTGATAATCTCTAAACACGGCCACAACCTGGTTTTCTGGTCCAATTCCCAAGCGGGTGCGTTCTGAATAAAAGGGAGAAATAACCCCACCTGTTGGCTCAATCCATGCCCCAGACTGGAAGGAAAACATTCTTGCTCGCGAAGAATCATCAGCATCGTTGAAAATTATATAGGGAACATCAGCCGCATCGAGTTTCAGATCGATCCAGTCCGCCGCGATGTTACCAATTCCGGCTGTTCCAATAATCTCCCAATGAGTACCCTCAAAACGAGCAACCGTAGCCCCGCCCCCATTTTGAAAATCCTTAAAGGCCAGCCAAAGGCGATTTCTTGAATCAACGGTCATACTAGGGAACTGCACCGCTCCTGTTGGCAATCCAGTCAAGGGAACACTCACCCACCCGGCTGCTTCTTTAGCCATGACCCGAATTCTCTCACCATTCACAAAATCCTGATACGCAACATAGGCCTTATTGTTGCCATCCAAAACCAGGCGGGGTAAATCGGCCCTACCCGCAGATACTACATCCGGTGAGTCCCAGTTTGTGCCATTGAATCTCAAGACCAGTGCCAGATAGCTGCTAGCCTGTCCACGAAATGCCACCCAAGGATTACCATAGGAATCAATCTGCAAAGAAACATGATCAGCAGATACTGCACTAAACCCTCGGGGGCCCACCAGTTCCCAATTTGTTCCATTAAACTTTCTAACCGTAATCTGATTTGAAAAATCCAAATCCTCGTAAGCTACAAAAACCGTATCATCGCTATGTATTGCGATTTCAATCCAGCTTCCCCCACCAGAAGAAAAATTGGCCTCTCCAACCAGAATCCATTCTCCATTGACAAATTTTTTAACATTCACCCCCCCAGAGCCCAGATCATGAAAAGCCACATAGGGAATTCCCAAAGAATTAAATGCCACAGCCGGAAATTCGCCCGTAACAGTGTCTAAATACGGGTTAGTTCCTACAAAGGTCAAAGAACCACTGCCGACCCCAATTGGCATAGGTAAATCATTGACTGAATGGACTGTAACCAGAAAAGTAAGAGTGGAAGTTTTGTCTGTAGAATTGGCCACAAGAGTCATGATCGATTCACCAAACACATCCTGAGGACTGGTTAAGGTAAAACTGATACCGGAAGCCGAAGCCACAGTAACAACCCCAGGATTGGAGGATGTCAGAGTCAGAGTGATCGGATCCCCTTCTGGATCAACTGCCGGAAGATTCAATACATAACTTCCATAATCCTCATTCAGATTAAGATCGGCCACAGGGCTAATAACAGGTGCCTCGTCCACTCCCATTACCTGAACATTTATGGATTGAGTGCTAAAGCCCCCGTTGCCATCACTGACCATTACCATCAGTTCATAGACATTGTCTGAATTTGCATCAAGTGGGTTTTCATAATCAGGGGGATTGATAAAAAACAGTTCTCCTGAAATGGAATCCACCGTAAAAACACTTCCATCCAATCCTGAAACTATAGAATAACTTAATATGTCTGCATCCTCATCTGAAGCCACCAGAGTCGTGACAAAGGATGAGTTTTCCAAAACCTCTGTCAATATTGGTCCGCTCTGCATACTAAAAACTGTGGTTTTACTGGAAGTGCCATCATCACGAAAGGCCGTATAAATCGTATCCCATGCATCAATAATGGCAGTGTGGTAATACCCATCCCCAGCTGAGACACCGGGAATCCCGGCATAAACCCAGTTTTCTGAGTCCCAGGTCATAGCCGATACTTTTCCGGCCTGTGAAGAGTCTTTAAAGACCAGAAACAATTTGTCATCGGAATTGATGAGAAGATCAAGATAATTGGCAGAAGCTGGAGTGAAAGCCCGAGGGCCTACCAGCTCCCATGTGCTCCCATTTAACTTCATCACCGTAGCCCTATTGGAGTTTTGATTGTCTACAAAGGCTACATAAGGCGTACCTTGACTATCAAAAGCCAGAGAAGATTGAAGTGGATAGGTAATCATGGTCCCAAGATTTCCAACATCTACCCATTCGCCACCCACAAATTTCCTGACCCCAGTCCGTGAGGCTCCCTGCAAGTCCCGATACGATATGTGAAGGACTCCACTGGGATCCGCTACTAAATTCAAATGCTGGGCTGTTTCAGGAGAAATTGCCTGGGATCCCACGAACTCCCAATCCGAACCATTTAAGGTCATGACACTGGCCCGATTACTCAAACCGGAATTACTGAAGGCCAGATACAACTGATTGGATGAATCAAACAGAAGTTTTACATAACTGCCAGAGCCCGGGGATGTTAAAGCTACATCTTCCCAGGATGAACCGTTAAACCGCTTAACCCCAATCTGTGAAGGAGCCCCAGAATAAGCCAGATACAATACATCGTTATTATCAAAAGCCAGTGATGAAAAATGCTGACTGCCCCCAGAAACATTTGGACTGCCAACCTGCACCCAGGAACTACCATCAAATTTTTTAACCGAAATCGCATTACTGACAGAAAGATCCTGATATGAAACATACACCAGACCCTGGCTATCAACAGCCAAAGAAGGGTTCTGGCCAGCAGCAGGACTCACACCGGCTGCCCCAACCACATTCCAGACATAATCCCGGCCTTCAAATTCTGGCTCATCATTGACAGAATTGACCGTCAATAAATAATCTACTTCCGCACACAATGAGTCCTGGTTATTGTCACAGGCAACTACCTGAATTACGCCAGAACCATGCCAGTTTGGCGCAGGCACGACACTTAATACTCCACCAGAAACCGTAAGAGCTACCGAGGCTTCGGTAGATGCCGTAACCTGAATCAAATCCCCATCTGCATCCGTCACAACGATGGTATAGTTTTGAGAACTGTCTTCATCAAGAACCACAGAAAAAATTTCAACCCCAGCCTGATTCAAAAAGACCTGAGGGGCATCATTCACGGGATTTATCGTAGCCACAAAGGTTTGATAGCGAACTCCACCTTCGCTATCCTCAAACTGAAAGACAAAACTGTCCGTACCATAAAAATCTGCCACAGGCGTGTATTCAAAACCCGAGGCAGTCAACCCCAGGTTCCCCTGCAAAGGTGCTTCAAGTATAGATACAGTAACCTCAGTCCCTTCCGGGTCAGAATGATTCCAGATATTCCAATAAAAGCTATCCTCATCTAGACTAAACCAGACCTCACCTTCCCCAAAACCTGTAAGTGGGGGCTGATTTACAAAATTTACGCTTACGGCAATTTCCACAAAGTGGCACAAATTTTCTGCCGTGGCATCACAAACCTGCAAACCTGCTATTAAAGAGCCATAAAAATTGGGGGCAGGAATGATTGTAAGTACACCGTTCTCAATCACAAAACCAAGACCTGTTGATGGGAGCATGTTCGTAACAGACCCTGTATAAGCTACAGCCCCTAAATTTACTGAATCCCCATCCAATTCAAGCACAGAGAATGTAATTGAGGTCGTGGTGTTACGGTCAAAAACCACGGATGTGTCCGATACAATCAAGGTTGGGACATCGTCCACAGCCGCTACTGTCAATGATACACTCTGGGTTACACAATACTGATCCGAAGTACTGGTTTCACATACGGTAAGCAGAAGATTTCCAGTGCCGGATTGATTGGGGCCAGGTACAAAACTGACAAGGTTACCCACTACACTGACAGAACCAAGCTCCGCTGGCATAAAATCGGCTGTAAATAGAAGCTCATCGCCATCGGGATCACTATAACTTACAGAAACATCAAGGTTAGTATCTTCATCTGTACTTAACGGACTCAAAAGGCTGATAAATGGAGCCTGGTTAGGCTCTTCATTCACAATCATGGTGAAGCCCTTGGCAAAATAAAGGCCAGTGGGCTCATGTAAAAATTCCAGAACAAAAAAGTCCTCACCAAAAAATCCGGAATTGGGTGTGTATTCAACCAGTGACTGAGTCAGGTTCAAGATACCCTGAGTTGGCTCGGTGTGAACTGACACTACTATATTTTCTCCAAGTTCAAAAGGTATGGAGGCAACTTCTCCAAACTCCAGCTCATATCCATCCGGTAAAGATTCTGGATCTGGTAAAGGAACTTTGACAAATCCATAAGCAAATTCAGAGCCGATAAACCCTATTGGATGCCTTACAAACCCTCTCAGAGTGGCCGAGTCAGAAAGTTCAATCTGTGCTGGAAGCAACAGGGAAGCACTTTGCAGATCTGGGGTGGAGTCATCCAGAGTGTAAAACAGCTCCGTCCCTTCAACACTTGAGTTAAGAACAATCGTAGCCGTACCAGCAAAAAACTGCTGTATAGAAGCTGTGGCAATTTCATAGGTCAATTCAGGTAACTCAACCTGAGTAAATGTAAAGGAATAGTCTGAAGACCTCACACCATTAGGGCTGATGGTCTGAAACACAAAGGTGGTGGTCTGACTCAGACCAAGGCTGTACGGTAAGGGAAATGTATTCCCGTCAGCCAGACGAATCTTCTCTCCTGCTGCACCACTGCCTGAAACCAATACAATCTGACTTCCCGCAAAAAACTGATTGGAATAGTTTTCAGGTACTGATGCTGTAAAAACGGGGACGGGAGGAGCTTCCTTTATAAATGTGAAATATCGTACCCCGGAAGTCTGGGAATTGGGTAATCTTACAAAAGCCTGAATGGTTGTACTCTGGGTAATCTGTACAGAAGTTGTACCCATTGCCGAAATCACCGATGAAGATGATTTTGGATTGGAATTATCCAGGGTATACAAAATCTCGGCTCCGCTGGCCACCAGAGTTACTGGAAAAGATTCTGCAAAATATCCTGAGGCTGGAAAGCTTATTAATTCCGGAAAAATTGTAGGAGCTGGCTCCAGTGTCAGATTCGATATGGCCGATGTCACATTTAAGGTTCGTTGACCACTACGAATCAGAGAGCGGGTCGAATCAAGATAATCCACACGGATATTTCTGTTATTGCCAACCGGAATCTGTAAAGTCGCACTGGTGGTAGTACCGGGAAACTCAGTGCTTTGGCTGCTGATGCCTGAACCACTGATGGAAACTACGATATGCTGTAAATCTCCCTGTAAAAAATTACCCGGAGCCTCAGAAAAACCTGTGTTTAAGCTGGATACAGAGGCCCTGATATTATTTGATTTCCCTAAATCAGGATTAAGAATTCTTGCCAATTCTGTCTGGAGGTTAAATCCTGTCTTGAACCCGGGCTGAATCAACAGGGACTGGCTTACAATTTCTCTACCATAAGAATCCTCAATAACAGCCAGAAGTTTCACTGACTCTGTTTCTGGCACTTCCACGGGAAACTCGCGAACCAAAACCCCATGTAAATCGGCACCGGCAATTTTTGTCCTGCCGCTTACAGTTTCAAAATACAAAGAGAAGCGTAAACCAGTCGCAATTCCCGGACTTGCTTCCAGCAGATAGCGAATCTCTTTTAGTGGGCCAGTGTGGATCTGTCCGGCGGACTCCAGGGGCCAGCTATAACCTAAAACTGTTTGTGATACTGGTCTGAACATGAGATTAGGTGAAGAACTCAGACCATTGGCTCCCCCATCAACCACAAACTCGGTAGTAAAGTCTTTAAAAGACAGGCTTGCCTGATAAGAAGCTGTTTCAACAAACAGAGGCCAGCCAGGTGCAATGGTCTGCAAGCGGTGTTCCGATGGTAAATACACACCATTGGGGCGATACACCCGATAACTTCTAAGAGATGGCTCATATAGCCAAACTGCCAAAATATCCTGCAACAAAAGCTCAGACACATTGTATTCGCGGTTAATTCCGGGATTGATCAGGGCAAAACCTGGATTGTTTATCACAATTCTATAGGGTCCGTCTGAATCTGGCTGATTGTGAATCAATCCCTGACTGTTAAGCCGATACCGCCCCAGGGCAGGAGAAACAACCTGTGGCATATTGCCCACTTTGGCTACAGCATGATGAGGAACATTGGATTCAGCTCTCCAATGTTTCCCCAATAGAACCCAGGATGCCGTTTTATTCGCTGGCTCAAGACCAGGCTTAATGTGATGCGGACTCGAGTATACTGCGATAAGAAAAATCAGATGACAAACCAAGTATATAGATTTCATATAGTCCCGAGCGGTTAGTGAATCAATTACACAACATACCAAAATTTGAATGATTATGCGATATGTGGCAAGTGCGCAATTACTTTGTTCTCGCTCTTGTACACGAGTTACAAAGTAATTTGTGGATAACTAAATATCCTCAATAGAGTCTCGCGAAATCTGGCAGTATCAATCGGTTTGGTAAGAACCTCATCCATGCCACAGTTAAGAGCCCTTTCCCCATCCTCTTTAGTAACACAGGCAGTCAGGGCAATAATTGGAATTCT
>JACFNL010000078.1:8867-14991 GCA_019454875.1 Candidatus Cloacimonadota bacterium
ATAACTCCATGTGAAGACTCCCACTCCCGTATCAGTCGAGTCGCCTCTATCCCGTCCATTTCAGGCATCTGAATATCCATCAGAACCAAATCAACCGGCTGGCTTTTTACGACATTAAGAGCAAGGGCCCCATTAGAAACCTCAATACATTTTGCCTGAGGAAAAATCTCCAGTACAAAACCTCTGATAATGATAAGATTCATAGGAACATCTTCCACAATCAGAATTCTTAACTCTGGTGAAGACTCATTCTGTATCACTGGATCTGTATCAGGTACTCTTAACTGCCTGGAGCTTTGAATCAGTGTCAGAAGTTTGTGAAACTTCAAAGGTTTTTCCATAACCAGAACATCAAGACCAGCCAGCTGGCTGACTAAATTAGAATCTTCGGTAAAGTTGTGTAATAACACTATCCTCTCAGAACCCTTGTGATCTGAAGAACTGGAGCGGATCTGATCAATCAGTTCCAGACCACCTATGATGGGCATCAGATAATCAATCAGAATATAGTCAAATTTCTCTCGTTTCAAAATTTTTAAGGCCACTTTTGCATCAGAACAGGTTTTACAGGCCATACCCAGACTGATAAGCCGCTCCCTGATATTCTCAGAGGATCTCTGGTTGTCATCAACCACTAAAAATCTTAATTTACCGCTTAATGAATTCTGTTGCTCCTGATAATGGGATACTTTTGTATCCACAAAAAAATTAAAAGAACTGCCTGTTCCCCAGGTGCTTTCCAATTCGATTCGGCCCCCCATTTTCTCAACTAACAAACTGGAAATCACAAGCCCTAAGCCTGTGCCACCATACCTTCTGGTAATGGAACCATCAGCCTGAGTAAATGCCTGAAACAGCTTCTTTTGTTGTTCCGTGGTAATGCCAATGCCAGTATCCCGTACAGTAAAATAGAATCTGCCACTGGACTTATCCGAAGCCGTATAATCTACTCTTAACTCAACTTCCCCGGTTTCCGTAAATTTAATAGCGTTGGTCAATAAATTGATCAATACCTGCTTTATCCTGACGGTATCAAACTCAGCAAGGACAGGCAAATCTTTGGAGATGCTCAAAAGAAGCTCCAGACCCCTGCTATGAGCTGCACATCGAACCAGATCCATGACATGATCCAGTAGCTCATGAACGCTGGTTTCCGATATCTCCAGTTCCATACGGCCAGCTTCAATTTTTGAAAAATCAAGAATATCATTGACTATCCCTAAAAGTGCCTCTCCCGAGGTCTTGGAATACATGGCATATTCTTTCTGCACCTGATTGAGTGGGGTGTTAAGCAACAATTCCGTAAACCCTATAACCCCAGCCAGAGGGGTTCGGATTTCATGGCTCATATTTGCCAGAAACTCTGATTTTGCACGGTTTGCCGCCTCTGCGGATTTTCTGGCTGCCTTAAGGACTGCTGCCGCCTGTTTGGCTTCAGAAATATCCTCTGTCATCATAACTATGCCGCCAATTTCACCCGAGGATGTATACCAGGGCTTGACGATCCACCTCAGCCACTGAATACTTCCATCTTTTCTGACAAATGGATCTTCAGAACGGCTGTGAGACACCCCTTTTTCAATACATTCCTTGTGAATGGATTTCCATTCTTCACCGATTTCAGGGAAAACATCATAGTGGGAGCGACCAATCACATTCTGATTTGCAATGCCATAATCGGTAAGCCACTGATCCGAAGTAGCTATGTATCGCATTTTTTTATCCACCATACAAATTGCGGTGGGCGAGACCTGTATAAAGGTCAACAACTTCTCTTCAGCCTTTTTTCGATCGGTTATATCCCTGGCTGATGCGTAATTCAACCCTTTAAAATTATGGCCTTTCCACTCAATGTAACGATAGGAACCATCCTTGTGCCGGTAGCGGTTGATAAAATTATGGACCGGAATTCCCATAACAATCTGCTGGGTTGCCGATGCCGTCAAATGGATATCATCAGGATGAACAAAATTGATATAGTGCTGACCCAATAACTCTTCCAGCTTATAACCCAGTACATTTTCCCACTCAGGATTAAGCTTGATGAACCTGCCTTCCAGACTGGCTACACAGATCAAATCAAGGTGGATGGGAAAAAACGCCTCCAGATCAGCAAAACGGGTTTTTAAATCGGTCACATCCGTAAACAGAAGTGAAAAACAGGAGTCATCTTCTGAATATACTTGAACCTTATACCAGAGATTTTGAACATCATTATGATATTCCAGTACCTGAGGCTGTCCCGATTTGACTACATCAGAAAAACACATAAGCCATTCAGGTTCAAAATCCTGATCTGGGCCAAACAGATTTCTATATGCCTGGTTACTGTGAATAATATGAACATTTACAGGATGTCCAGATGTGTCCCAGTGAATCCGGGCCTTAACATAAGCAAGTGGACAATTATCTGAGATTTTGTTCATTAAAACCATCCAAAATCAGTTTAAAAACCTGCGAATCATTAACCCTACCACCTGATCCAGTTTTTCATAAGTTTCCTCAGAACCTGAGTTACTCATAACAACAGCCGCGAAGTTTCGTGAGGGGATCAGCCACACAACTGTATAAAACATGGTATTGGATCCTGCGTGCATCAGAGTTTTTCCTCCTGCCCAGGGTTGATCGGATACTATCCAGCCCAAAGCGTAATCTCCTCCAGAAACCGGAGTATGTAAATAATCCAGCATTTCCTGACTGATTAGCCCCTTTGCATAGGCCCCAAGATGAAACAAGGCATAATTGGCCAGATCCAGTGCCGAGCAATGAACGGCCGAAGCTGGAGCTATTGCCCGTGGATTCTCGCCTGCTGGTTCCGGCTCCACAGCCTGGGCTACCCCATTCTGAATCACATGTCCATAGGGTTGCTCCCCTTCTGCCGCCGGTGCACGAAACCCGGCCGAGGCCATGATCAGTGGATGAAACAGTCTTTCACTCAAAAGGTCCTCATAAGACCTCTGATAAATTCTTTCCATCATGGCCCCGGCAATGGAAAACCCGGCATTGGAATACACATACCCCTTTTTTGGGGTATACGCTGGGGGGGCCTCGAGCACGCCTTTGACTAGCTGCATCCTCTGTTCAACTGCGCTCCCCTGGTTTTTCCAGAGATCCAGCCATAAATCCAGCTCAACATCATGTGGGGCACCACCTGTGTTGGTAAGTAAATCATAAATACTTACATCCTGATATCCTTCATGAAGATTGAGTTCGGGAAAGACCTGGGCAACCGTGGTATTCCATTGTATGCCACCTTCCGAGACAAGTACTGCCGCCAAAACAGCGGTCATGGATTTGGTTAATGAACCAATCAGAAATTTGTCATAAACTGTTACTTTAGATTCTTCACCAACTTTTCTAAGACCATATGCCCCTTGAGCTATCAGCTTTCCATTATGCACTGCCGCAGCCGTCATTGCGGGAATGGGCGAACCCAAAATCACTGCCCCCAATTCATCTGAAATATCAACCGGCTCGTTTGAAAACAGTTTTGCTGCCAGAAGTACAGTCATCAATACAATCCTCTGTATCATTTGTCCTTATCCTTACAAGTTATAAAACCAGTTCAAATTGCCCTATCTCATGTACATGACCATTCACTAAAACCTCAATCCTGTGAAGACCTGAATAATGTTTTCTGGTTGTCAGATTAGCCAGCTTAATCACCCTAGAAACCTCTGTCTTCTCCAGAGGTCCCAATTCAAGGGTCTTTAGCTTAAAAACCTTGGGAGACAGCTTCTGATTTGCCTTCTGGTAATGCACAATATAATCCAAAAGTATGGATACAGGCTGATTCGATGTGTTCATCAGATTAAATGAAAAACCGATTTCCTCCCCCATAAAACATCTCCCTGGTTCTACCCGGGGATTCACAATCCGGACTTTTGAATCCTTTGCATAACCCAATAGACCCAAAGCCTCAGGATTTCCCGCTTTAATCAAGCTTCTTAAGGCATGGCGAATCAGCTTCTTTCGTTTCAAGGGCGCATCTTTGAGCCAGCGACGGGCAACAGAGAGCAAAATGTCGGGATGGTCTTTGCCAATGTCATTTAAATGATTGGCCACCGATCGTCTGACATATTCCGATTCATCATCTTTAAGAAGTTCAAGCAGCTTTAGAGGTTTTTGGGGATTTTTCTGAAACTCATGCAAACGGGATGCCCAGGGAAGTCTTGGCCTGGTACCCTCCGACACAAGTCTTCTGACATGCTCACTGGGATCTGATGCCCATTGCCTGAGTCTATCCAGGGTTTTATCTGGGTAGGTCTGTAAAAACACCCTGATACTGAATTCTGCCGTGAATCTTTGAGTCAACTCATAAAGTAGAGACATGGAAAGCTCAAAATTTGAAACCCCATACTCAGACACAAACATACAATGGGGAAGATATAAAAACGATGACATGCCATTGCCCTCGGTTTTAACTAACCTCTCTCCTAAAGAATTCATCAGAATCGTAGTGGCTTTTGCATAATCCTGGGGCAGATATTCCCTTAGACCAGTGGCAATCTTTCTGGCTCTTTGCATGAGTTCCAAATCCTCATACCCATTCAAAACCGTCTGCAAAAACCTGGTAGCCAAAAATTCTGGATAAACAGAGGAAATCATACTGGCGATAGTGTGGGGAATCTTTGGCCCATATTGATTTTTTAATGCTTCTGCCATACTCTGAGATTCATGCTAACATTCCTGATATGAAAAATCTTTTACTCGGCCTGATAATATTTAATAATTTTCTATTTGCCTTAAACTTTGATCAAAGTCGCCATCTTCTGAACCGCACGGGCTTTGGTGCCACCTACACTGAGATAAAGTCCCTAGGAGGTTTAAGCCGGAATCTGGCCGTCAGCCTGGTATTGTCAGGAATCCGTTCAGAACCAGTTCTTGACCTCCCCTCCTGGAAGGATAAATCCCTTGATAAAAAGGCTCAAAACGAGCTTCGCAAGGAGTGGGCTCAGGAACTAAAGGAATGGTGGGCTGGTGAAATACTGATAACCAACAGTCCCTTAACCGAAAAAATGGTCTTATTCTGGCATGATCATTTTGCCACTGCACTTCAGAAGGTCAGGTGGCCCCAGCTCATGCTTCGTCAAAACCTGATGTTTAGAAAACATGCTCTGGGAAATTTTGAAACCCTATTAAACGCCATGCTTCATGATGCAGCCCTTCTGTTTTATCTGGATGCCCAGCAAAGTAAAAAACAGGCTCCAAATGAAAATTTTGCCAGAGAACTTCTGGAACTGTTTACCATGGGGATTGGAAACTACACTGAAAAGGATGTTCTGGAACTTGCCAGGGCCCTGACAGGCTTAAAAATTGACAATAACAATGGCTCAGTAGTTTTTAAGCCTGGGGCACACGATGGTGGGACAAAGACCATTCTGGGACAGAAACAAAGATTCAGGCCTGCCGATATAGCCCAATTTCTGGTATCAAGAACCGAAACAAAACGGTTTATAGTGAACAAACTCTGGAGTCTCATGATCGATTTGCCTCTGCCTCCAGAGAAGGAACAGAGTCTTTTAAAAATCATGGTTTTGAATAAGAACCAGCTTAAACCAGTGATGGAAGCCATATTGCTTAGCGATGAATTCTGGCATGAAAAAAATCGAGCCTCCCGTATCAAAGGGCCAGTGGATCATATTCTGGGGTTTTTAAGAACTATTGAATATCTGCCTGAAGAGTTACAACCTGTTGTGCAGGCACTAAGACGCACTGGGCAGGATTTATTTGATCCTCCTAGTGTCAAGGGCTGGAGCGAGGGTAACTTATGGCTCAATACCGCTAGTATGCAGCAAAGAATCCAGATACAGAAGCGGTTTTTAAGAGGTATGGACTCATTGCCCAATTTACAAAAGCTGGAGGCTGGGGCCGGTTCTGATCTTGCCAAGGTACTTTTGCCTCTGCCCCCTCTGAAGCGCATTCGTGGTACTACTACAGAAAAATTTAACCAGCTTCTTGCTGAACCAGGCTTTCAGCTTTATTAAGGGATGGTTTATATGATAAACAGAAGACATTTTTTGAAACTTCTGGGGCTTGGATACACCAACTTCCTGCTTAGTCCATTGTATGCAAGTACAAACGCCCCCCTCAAAAACCTGATTCTGGTAGAACTCAGGGGTGG
>JACFNL010000078.1:15001-16280 GCA_019454875.1 Candidatus Cloacimonadota bacterium
TGATTCCCAGGCTCGACCCCCTCTACAATAAACTGCGACCAGATCTATCTATTACAAACCAGGAGATTTTGGGACTATCCCCATCCTTTGGATTACACCCGTCTTTGAAGTCCTGGATGAATATCTGGGATCAGGGTAAACTTGCCGTGCTACATGCCGTAGGCTACAAAAACCCCATCCGCTCCCACTTCCGCTCGATTGAAATTGTCGAAACCGCCTCTAATAGCCATGAACATCTGGATCATGGATGGCTGACACGGATCTTGCCTCAGATGGCTCCCGCTGTTTTAGATGGAATTCTGATTCGTACTCACGAGGCCGGGCCACTTCTAGGAAACCCTCGACTTTTTGCCATGAATTCCACCAGGGATTTAAAAAAAGCTTCGGTTTTAAGCTCTCAGGAGTCAGGTTCTCATAATTCAGCCCTTTTGCATGTTCTAAAGGTTCAAAAGGATCTACATTCCGCCTCCAGAGAGCTTTTGGACAAGGTGAAACCACTGGTGGATGAAACATTTCCCAAACACAAATTTGGGCAGGACTGCAAAACTGCAGCCGAAATTTTAGGATCCGGTGTAGCCGTACCTGTGCTTCGTTTAAGTCATGGCGGTTATGACACCCATTCTAACCAGTTAAAGCGACATCAAAATCTACTATTAGAATTATCCTCAGGCTTAACCTCCCTTACGCAGTTTTTACAAGACAGAGATTTATGGCAGAATACGGCCATTCTTACCTATTCTGAATTTGGCCGTAGAGTGGCCCAAAACCAAAGTAAGGGAACAGATCACGGGGCCGCGTCGGTTCAATTTCTAATGGGGGGATGTGTTCAAGGTGGCTTTTATGGGAAAGCTCCCAACCTGACTCAACTGAATCAGGGCGATTTGGATACCTCCTTGCAATACACAGAGATTTATCAGGCCATTGCCACCGATTTTTGGAAAATTAAACAAAAATTCTGGACTCCCAATCCAGAGCTTACAGAAATTTTCAAAGGTTAAATCTGATCTTCCTCAAAAACACACACAACAGCTGGCATCGGACTAGAGGCTGTTGATCTTTGGTCACAACAATCTGTCACGGGGTTGATGGTTTGGCTCGAAAAAAGTAATCTGTCACGCAGGTTTTATTACAGATTTTTCTTGACAGGATTTTGGACACCAATTTTCAGTCTGCCCCAACACCTCAAAAAATATATGTTTTAGTACCTCTCATTCCGTTGCCACTCTCATGCTTGAGGCAGGAGCAGAACTTCGCTCCATCCAGCTTATGCTTGGCCATG